>JBDSGY010000301.1:0-5382 GCA_039918755.1 Steroidobacteraceae bacterium | reverse complement strand
GCGAAGTCTAACGGGATATATGTGTTCGGACAACAACGTTTCAAGGCCGTTTCAAGGCCGCGTAGGTTTTGTCCTACTTATCCCCAGTTTCTGTGGATAACTCTGTGGATGAAGTGCCGGCCTCAAGGCAGCAAAGGCGTGATTATTGCGTTTCTGCTGCATTGATCAAATTATGACCAGGAGATTTCACCCTATAGAATCAATGCGTTACGAGCGACATATCGCGTAGTGTGACGCATGTCGCATGTAATCCATTCAATCTCGGAGATCAAAGTCAGCGCTGTGGATAGATCGCATCGGGACTGCAGAAAATCGCCTAACTACTGGCCCCTGCTTGCGAATTTGGCTCCGGCAGAAAGCGCTGGATCACTTCATTCAGGTAAGTCTGGCCTCGTGCGGTTGCCTGCCACCGGCCTTTGTCGGCCTGCATGAGGCCGTCCCGGGCCAGTTGCTGCAGGGCCGGCTGGATCACCGCCTCCGACAACCCCGTGCGCGCGCTGAACAGCGCCAGCGAAAACCCTTCACCCAGCCGCAGCGCATTCATCATGAATTCGAACGGCAGATCTGCCGCTGGCACGTTGCGCCACTGCGGACCGCCCGCGCAGCTCGCGAAGTAGCGGCGCGGTTCCCGCAGGTGGGTGCTGCGAACTACGCGCAGCCCAGCGCCTGACTCCGTGCCGGAGGTCAGCTTCCCGTGTGCTCCGGCCCCGACTCCGAGGTAGTCACCGTTGCCCCAATAGTTCAGGTTGTGGACACATTTGCGGCCCGGCCGCGCGTAAGCGGAAACCTCGTAGTGGGCAAAACCACTCGCGGCCAGCAGCCCTTGGCATTCGGCCTGCATGCTCCACGCGAGGTCGTCATCCGGCAGGGGCGGCGGTTGGGCCGCGAACACGGTGCCGGGCTCCAGCGTCAGCTGATAGTGCGAAAGGTGCGCAGGCTGCAGCTGCAACGCATCGGTCACATCGGCCAGAGCACCGGCCAGGGATTGAGCCGGCAATGCATACATGAGGTCGAGATTGAAATTGCTGAGCCCGCAGGCATGCAGTTCTTCTGCCGCGCGCAGCACGTCGCTTGGTTGATGGATGCGACCCAGCACGCGCAACGTGTGGCTGTTGAAGCTCTGCGCGCCCAGTGAGACCCGATTGATACCGATGGCGCGGTACTCGGCGAAACGGCCACGCTCCACGGTCGCGGGATTTGCCTCCAGCGTCACTTCGGCGTCGGGCGCCATCTGCAACTGCGCGCGGACCGTGTCCAGCAAGCCGGACAGCGCCGCCGGGGAAAATAGGCTGGGCGTTCCCCCTCCCATGAAAATGCTGACGATCTCGCGACCGGCCACCCGCTGTGCCTGTGCCACCAGGTCCGCGGCCAGCGCGTCGATGTAGCGCTGCTCCGGCAACTCTTCGCGCAGCTGGTGCGAATTGAAGTCGCAGTAAGGACACTTCTGCACGCACCAAGGAAAGTGCAGGTACAAAGAGAGTGGCGGGAACGTCATGGCCGCAGCTTACAAGGGCTGCAGACGCTGCGGTTTGCTAAGGCTGCTCTGCCCAGAGTGCGCGCGCCGTTCGGCATGCCGAGCCTTCCCAAGCCTGCTCGCAGGGCTGGACCAGGATTTCGCACATGCCGTCGCCGGCGGAGCGCAATTGTGCGTAGAAGCGCGCATCGACGGCGCCAACACCGGCCAACATCACCACCGGACTCGCCGGCGTTGACGCCGCAGCCGCAGAATGGTCTTTGCTGGCCACGCAGGCGCTGCGCACCATGGCCTCTACGCACCGGGCATGCAGCGCGCGGACACCCGCTTTGGCGATGGGCGCGGCCCCCGCCGCTGCCGCCGAAGGGATCAACGCCTCGTCGGCGCGCCCCGCCAGCAGTACGGAGGCAAGCAGTCCGGCGTACCAGGCGTACCCGCGCATCCGGATCACTGCGCAGTGATCTTCAGGACCATCGGCCGAAGCAGCGGCTCGTCGGAGGCGGCATCAAGACCAGCGAGGTTAGGGTAAGACAACCCACCGACGATGCGCAGCCACACTAGGTTGTTGGCGCGATCCTGCCAGTAGCGGTCGCCCGCCGAGGCGGAGACTTCCGCGAGGCTTGACGCCGCGCTGAAGTAGCGGACGAACGCAGGCTGTGCGGGATCCGCCTCGCCCGGGCCCGACTTGAGCTGTGCCCGGATGTTCACGGCGCCATCGAAGCTCACCGCAAACAGGAATGAATCAGTGACACGGAATGCGTTGGTGATCTCGGTCACAAACATGCGCGGCAATGGCTTGCCAGGGAAGCGCAGGATGTAGCGTCCACCGCTGCGCGCAGCGAAATGGCGCATGTTGCCGAGCATGTCGGAAGTGGCGCCGTCGGCCACCGTCCAGGTGCCGATCGTGGCGCCGTTTTCATCCACGCGCGTGACGTCGATCGGCGCGAAGAAGTTGTACGGCGAAGGATCGAAGTCCGTCTGGTACGAGCGCAGGCCGTAATATTCCCCGCTGCATGACTTGCCGTTTTTTCCCGCAGGCTTGGCCCACACACAGGTGGCACCGCTGGTGAGGAAAGGCACGTCGTAGACATGATAGTTGCCGGCGGGGCCCCAGTAGCCGTTCGCATCCCACAGCGCACCCGCCAGAGTGGAATGTTGGGTGGGGCGGCCGTTCGGATCCATGTTGGGCGGCAGCGAGCGGTAGCCGGCGTCGCTGTTGATGAGCCTGTTGCCGGTGTTGCGCGCAGTCAGGCGCTCGACTCCGCGAATGTAATAGTCATTGGTCCTGAAGGCACCGCTGGGCTTTCCGTCCACCATCGGGAAGTTCACGAAGGCATTGTTCTGGAACGCCATCGACGAATGGTAGCTGGCGACGGCGTTCAGCTCTTCAAACGGGTACTGCTGCGGGTAGGAACTGCGATTGTTGAGGCTGGTGCCCACCATGAGGGTGCGGGTGAGCATACCTCCGCCATGCGTGTCGAGCGTGCTGCCGACGAACTGCGTGCCGTAATTGTCCGCCGTGACCCACTCTGTGTAGTCCGGATGGGATACGCGGTTGCGGTACGCGCCATCCATGTTCTTGAAGGCCACGCTGCCGTGCAGGTTGAAGCGGATCATGTTGGTGTCCACGGACTCGCCGCCATCCGACGTCGGGATGTACATGTCCATGATGATCGTGCCCAGGTTGTCGTCCGGCACACCGCGCAGCAGGAAGCCCGCAGCGGCGCTGCTGTGCGCCGTATTGTCGCGGAACTCCTTGAGCGGCATGTGGTTGGGCATCATTGCGACCCTGCTTGACAGCCCCAGTGCATGCCTGGGGAAGGCCAGCCAGAAGCCATTGCCCGCAGAATCACCCGCCAGGTTGTTCGACACGGTGTTGTCAGGGTTCGTCAGCCAGAACCCGGACGGGCCACCCTCGCCCTCACCCTCGGCCTCGTGCTTCAGCAGTCGCTGCTCCGGCTTCGGCGCGCGGATCTTCAGCGCGATGTTGCCGACCAGGACGTTGCGCCGCTCGACAGCATCTTCCAGGAAGAAGGCGTGGCCCTTGATGTCGTAGCAGACGTTGTTTTCCACGCGCACCCCGTTGGTGGCGTGAATCACCAGGCAGCGCTGCGAGGAATTCCAGATCGAGCTGTTGCGAACCACGTGGCCGACCGGGTCGCCCAGGTAATTGCCCGCGACGTCATAACTAAGCATGTGCCAGTGAAACGGATACCGTGCCATCGTGCCTGCCTGACCTACGCGGCGGAACTCGACGCCATCGACCACCACGGTCGAACGCAGGCCCATGATCATCACATGCGCGCCGAACCCGGTATCGCGCCACGCATCGTCATCGATGCTCTGGATGACAACGTTTCGCGTCAGATCCGCCACGGCCGCGCGCTCGTCGAGCACGGTGGGAAAAGAAGTCGCCGGCGGCACGAAAGTCGCGTCGGGCGTCAGGCTCATGCCAGAGTTGGTCACATACTGCAGCCGACCCCAACGAAAGGCGGCGAGCGGCGCGGTGGTGCGCAGGCGCGACCCGGCGGCCGGTTCAGCCAGCTGCAGGCGCTCGGTCTCGCCAGCGCGCTTGTACCAGTCCGTTGGTGCCACGACGATGTTGTCGCCGCTGCGCCAGTTCACAGCGTCGCGCAGGGTCAGGCTGGTCGCACCGGCTTCTGCGGACTCGTTGAGCTTCGACCACACCGGTAGCGGCGACACCGAATAGATTTCCAGACGGCCGCCGTTGACCACGAGGCCACGCGATACGCCGTCGTTCGGCGTGCGCGGCGCGCCCGTCAGCGTGATCGTGGCCAAGCCGCCGAATGGCTGTGAAGCGGAACCGATCAGAAGAGCGCCGGTAACATTGATCGATGCCGCGGTGAGCGCGACGCTGGCGCCCGCAAATCGCAGGGTGCCCTCAACGCGCACCGGGCCAAGAGAAGAGGTTTGCGTGTCGAGCACGATCGTCCGCCCGACGGGGATGACGATCTCGGTGCCTGCGGGCGGCAGCGTGCCACCCCAGGTCGCAGGATCCGACCAGCGCATTTCGCCGGCAGAGAGTGTCACTGCCGTAGTGGGGGTAGCAGCGGCAGGAAATACGGTAGGTCCGGAAACCGGCGGCGTGTTGGCGGGGGCGGCAACAGCGGACTTGCGCGCTGCTGCGGTGATTTCGACGTCGGCAGCGGCCGGGCCCACGGCATCGGCGTCCTTGTCGTAACAGGCGCTAAGGCATACAGCGGATACGAGCATCGCAAGCATGGGGGACTTAACCTTGAACAGAATGCTGCCGTGAATTCTCATTTATCCCTCATTGCCGTGCCATTTGCTGTCGATCTTTCGCGCCGTGACGCGCTCCGTGCGTCCTACATCGCTCTTCGCGATGTCCTACAAGCTATTGCAGAGCGCGGTGATGGACAAAGTGTCGGCAGGTGCGGACTAGGGATCGAAACAGCGCACACATTTGCAGCGCCAAATGTGATTTGGAGCTGGAAAAATAGGGGAATTCACAGCGAGACAAGACGTAATGCGGCGTGACATGACGTAATCCGCCGGATGTAGCCGAATGCCGACAAATGTGCGAAGCGGCGTTAAGTCCGCATGCATACGGCTCGCGTCACGAATTTATTAAGTAGTCCGCACCAACTTTTCTTGTTGATCGTGGACGACCTCGACAGCGCCAGTGCCTACGCAGATGCGCGCTGGTTTGCAGCAAACCGCCACAAAATTTTTGTCAACGGTTGCGGCTACGCGTTGCGTTCGATTGCACGCACAAGTGCGGTCTACCGGCGTACGACACGCCATGGCTTCAAGGATCTGCTCCTGATGTGGCGGACCCCCGGACATGTTGAAGCCGCCTGCCTTGACGAAGGTGATGCGCATGCACGATTCATACACGGCGCGGTGTGGCAGTGCGCCTTGCGCCG
>JBDSGY010000300.1:0-4014 GCA_039918755.1 Steroidobacteraceae bacterium | reverse complement strand
AATCAATCCAGATGGCAGTGGCCTGGCGGAATTCGTGTTGCCACATCCGGACAGCGGGCCGCGCATCATCGCGCGCGGCGCGGACGGCAACATGTGGTTCTCCGAGCACACGGGCAATCGCATCGGGCGCATCACGCCCGCCGGCGTGATCACCGAATTCGACATTCCAACCCCTGCAAGCCAGCCGCGTGCGATTGCGCTGGGTGCGGATCGCAACATCTGGTTTGGGGAATTCGCCAGCGGCAAGGTGGGGCGCATCACGCCGCAGGGTGCGATCACCGAGTTCGCGCTGCCCACCGCCGACAGTGGGCCGCGGGCATTGGCCGCGGGGCCGGACGGCAACATCTGGGTATCGCAGTTCCGTGCAAACCGGATCGCACGCATCACGCCCGCGGGCAGGATCACGGAGTTTCCGATGCCGCGACCCAACTCTGGACCCGGCGACATCACCGCCGGACCGGACGGTGCAATGTGGTTCGTGGAGCTGGCGGGCAACATGGATGGTGAGCAGCCGGATGGCGCCCGGATCGGGCGAATCACGATGCAGGGCAGGATCACCGAGTTCGTGATGCCAGCGCGGGCGCCGTCGCCGATCAACATCGCGGTGGGGCCGGATCGCAATGTGTGGTTCACACAGGGATCGAAGATCGTGAGCGTCACGCCAGCCGGACAATTCACGGAGTTCGAACTGGGACAGGGGTCGCGCGGAGCAGGGCTTACTGCAGGCAGTGATCGGGAGCTGCCGACGCAGCTCATCAACCGGATCTATGTGGCAGATGGCGGTGGCAACCGCATTGCGTGGCTGGAGTTCGAGGCAGCGCGCAGCCAGTGATCGTGCGCTTCATGCTTTGCGCGACGCGAGCTCCCCGATCGCGCGCAGCGCTGGTTCGAAGCGCGCGTCGCGCGGATGGCCGAAGTTCAGCCGCAGGCAGTTGCCGAATTTCCGTGTCGCCGAGAAGATCTGCCCCGGGGCGATGTTGATGCCTCGATCCAGCGCATCCCAGTGCATCTGCAGCGTGTCCACGCCAGCCGGAAACTCCACCCACAGGGAATAGCCGCCTTCCGGTGAGCTCAGGGTTGTGCCCGCTGGGAGGTAGCGCGCCGCCATGCGTGCGGCGAGATCGCGCTGCCGTGCCAGCGTGCGCCGCAGTTTCCGCAGGTGGCGTTCGTACCCGCCGTGCGCAAGGTATTCCGCCAGCGCCTGCTGGGAAGGCACAGCGGTAGCAAGCGTGGTCATGATCTTCGCGCGCTCGATGGCCTGCGCGTAGCGACCGGCAGCCACCCAGCCGACGCGATAGCCGGGCGCGAGGCATTTCGAGAACGACCCGCAGTGCATGACCAGCCCTTTGGTGTCGAAGGACTTCAGGGGACGCGGGGGATGCAGGCCGTGATACAGCTCGGCGTAGACGTCATCCTCGATCACCGGCACAGCATGCGTGGTGAGCAGCTGCATCAATGCGCGGCGGCTCGCTTCGGGCATGTTGCTGCCAGTGGGGTTCTGGAAGCTGGGCATCAGCCAGCAGGCTTTCACGTCGTGGCGAACGAGTGCGGCGGCCAGCGCGTGGATGTCGAGGCCGTGCTGGCGATCGCACTGAATCTCGATGGCCTTGAGCTTCAGCCGTTCGAGTGCCTGCAGCGCGGCGTAGAAGGTGGGCGATTCCACCACCACGGCATCGCCGGGCTGCGTCACGGCTTGCAATGACAGCGTCAGTGCTTCCATTGCGCCGTTGGTGATGATGATTTCATCGGCGGACACCTGCGTGCCAGAGAGCGCGTAGCGGAGCGCGATCTGGCGTCGCAGACGTTCGTTGCCAGGAGGCAGGTCTTCGACGATGCGCGCGGGTTCGAGGCGATGCATGCCGGTGCCAAGCGCGCGCGCGAGCTGCTTCAGTGGGAAGAGTTCCGCACTGGGAAATGCCGAGCCAAGTGGCACGACCCCCGGCTTGCGGCTGGCACCCAGCACTTCGAACACCAGCTCACTGACATCGACCTGACGGGAGCGGGGCTTTGGCGCCGCCGCCCGGGTGGCCGGTGCGCGGATGCTGGTGACGAAGAAGCCCGAGCGGGGGCGGGACTCGATCAGCCCGCGCGCCTGCAGCAGGTAGTACGCCTCGAACACCGTGGAAGGGCTGATCCGCCGGCTGCTGCTGGCCCCGCGCACGGACGGCAGGCGCGCACCGGGTGGCAGTTCGCCGCGCCGGATCATGGTAGTGAGCTCTTCGGCATAGCGCTCGTAACGCCTCAGGGCCGCCACGGCCGCCCGCCATCTGATCTGGTTTTTGACCCTCCAATCTGCATATCAGGAACATATCAGAGAGGCGTAACATCAAGTCCATGAAAAGCACGGAACGGATGAAGTTTTCCAGCCGGATGCTGATGGTCACCACGCCGGTTGGCGTGGCGATCGGCCTGTACGAGGCCTGGCGGCTGGCGGGCGGCCTGGTGGCGCTGATGGCAGTGCAGATGCTGGTCCTGGGTGGCATCGCCGTCGCCGTCGTACGGATGGTGCGGCGCGAATCGAAGGAGATGCACACATGATGACTTTGCTGATGCTGGGCGCGCTGGCGTTTGCGGTGTTCAGCCTGGGGCAGGCGATGTTCTCGATGGCGCGCGGGCCGGATGAGTCCGGCGCGATGGTGCGGGCGCTGACCCGACGCATCGGCGTGTCGGTGCTGCTGTTCGTGTTGCTGCTCGTGGGCTGGAAGCTCGGGGTCATCCAGCCGCACGGCCTGGGCCGCTAGCCGTCTTCTTCGGCTTCGGCCAGTCGCTGCGCGCGCTCTTCGGCGAGCAAGCGTTCTTCCTCGATGTGTGCGAGCACGCCTTCGACATCGGGGGCGGTTTCATCGAATGCGAATTCGCCGGTCAGCACGGTGGCCGGCGTCAGCTGGCCAGCGCTGTAATGCGCCCAGATCTCATGCGCGTAGTGGGTTTCGAGCAATTCGGGCGCGCTGCGTCCGAACGTATCGCGCAGGTTGGTCACATCGCGCTCGAACAGCGCAAAGGCGTTGTTGTTGCTCGCGGCGTCGACCGCCTGTGGCAAGTCGATGATCACAGGGCCGTGCGCGTCTACCAGCACGTTGAACTCGGAAAGGTCGCCGTGGATGATACCGGCGCAGAGCATCAGCACGATCTGCGTCAGCATGAACGCATGCCATTCGCGCGCCTGTTCGGGCTCGAGGTTCAGATCGCCCAGGCGCGGCGCGGCGCCGCCGTCTGCGTCTGAGATGAGCTCCATCAGCAGCACGCCATCGAAGATGCCGTGGGGCTTGGGCACGCGCACGCCGGCGCGGTCGAGCTTGAACAGCGCGTCCACCTCTGCGTTCTTCCACTGCGATTCGGCCAGCTCGCGGCCGTGCCTGCCGCCGCCCTTCAGCGCGCGCGCATCGCGGCTGCCACGGGTCTTGCGCCCTTCCTGGTATTCGGCCAGCCGATGGAAGCCACGCTGCTTCGCGTCCTTGTAGACCTTGGCGCAGCGGATTTCCGCGCCGCAGGCGACGAGGAAGACCGAGGCTTCCTTGCCGCTGCGCAGGCGACGCACTACGGAATCAATGATCCCGTCTTCAATCAGGGGCTGCAGCGCAGCTGGTGGCTTCATCGGTCGTCCGCGTGGAAGGTGGCGATCGGAGTCAGCGCTTCTTGTAAGTCTTCGCAAAGTAGGACTTGGGATCCAGGCCGCCGTCGCTGGAAATGACGCGGTGCTTGAACAGCCAGCGCCCCTGGAGCTTCACCAGCTCATCATGCTCACGGCCCTGCTCCACATTCCTGGGCGTGGCGTGCACATTGGCCGATTGCACGCCTGTCCAGATCGCATCGGCGGTGGCTTTGTCGCCGTTGACCACGATGCTGATGTTGGAGAGCAGCATGCGAAAGACGCCTGGCTCCGGAGGCGTGGCTGCAGCGGCTTTGGCGTAGACATCTTCGATGGCCTTCTGGCCCTGCGCCACGGTGCCGTTTACATCGATGACACCATCGGTGGCAAAGAAAGCGCCAAAATCATGCCGGCCTGATCCAAGC
>JBDSGY010000299.1:0-2989 GCA_039918755.1 Steroidobacteraceae bacterium | reverse complement strand
CGGGAGCCGGTAACCACGACCTCGGCAAGATCATCAGCCGCAGGTCCGGCGGCAAACGCGGCCGGGGCCACACCGTAGAGCACTGCTGCGACGGCCAGGGATACGAGGTACGGCGCGGTGGCGCCCTTCTGGACAGCAGACGGACGTGGCATAGCAGCGAAAACAGACATGAAGCCCCCTTTGGAAAACTCTTGCTTGTGGCAGTGGATCTGCTGGAGACAAATCCTTGCCGTATATACGCGCGAGCCGGCAGGACCCCTCACGGCTGGTGAAAATAAATCCGCCTCAGCCAACCCGCCGTCAGCGCGACACCGAGGCTTCCTCCTCCACGCGCCGGTCGAACTGGACACGCTGCTCGGCGGTCAGTACCTGGCGCACCTCCAGCATGTATTCCATCGACAGCTTGAGGCGCTCGCCCATCACCACCTGCAACTGCGCCAGCGACTCCTCCGTTTTCGGCCCGAATCCGTGTTCTTCGGCCATCAGCCTGGCCAGGGTGACGTTCAACACCCTGCTTTGCAGCCGCAGCTGCGCCCGCACCGATGCGTAGCGGGCGGCGATGGCGCTGATCTTGGCGCGCTGCTGCGCCGTTAGGTCTGTCCCGTCGCCCAGCACGTCGAAGACCCGGTCGCTCAGCGGCGAGGTTCGTACCTGCGCTCGATCGCTGCCCAGCCGCGCACCCATGAATGCCGCTAGGCCGGCCAGCGCAATGGTCAGCAGCACGGCACCCCAAGGGACCCTGCCGCCGATTCCACGCGTGCGCTCCTGCCGCGGCACGTGCGGCGTGCTGACGGGGGTTGCCGGTTCGGCGGAACGGGACGGATCGATGCTCATGGGGTCCTGCCTTCAATCAATAGACTCAGATCAGACTGCTCGACAACTTTGGCGAGCCGCTTGCGGGCCCGGTGCAGGCGGGTTTCGACCGCCTTCTCGGATGCATTCAACTGCATCGCTGTCTCGCGATTCGAAAGGCCCTCGAATACGGTCAGCAGCAACGGCTCACGCAGTCGGGGTGGCAGCGTTGCAATGGCTTGGTCGAGGCGCCGCAACGACTGGCTGTCCGCCAGCATGGCCTCCGGATTGGACCGGCGCGCGTCGGCGGCGAAGAGATCGAGATCCCCGGAAACGTAGCGGACTATGCCGCGCAGCACGTTGCGGCGAGTCCAGTCGCGGCACTTGTTCAATGCGATCTGTCGCAGCCATGCGTGGAATGGCCGCCCGGGGTCGTACTGGTGCAACGAAAGCCAGGTGGCGACCAGCGAGTCCTGCAGCAGGTCGAGCGCATCATCGTCGTTGCCCACATAGCGACGGATGAACCGGAACAGCCACACCTTGTGCCGCCCGGCCAGCTGCGTGAAAGCCGGGTCGTCACCGGTCAGCGCGCGACCGGCCAGCTCCGCATCATCGGCAACAGGCATGGCACGCCACTTCGCGAACCTGCCTCAGAGCGACAGGCCGCCAAGGTCCGGTGGCAGCAACTCCATTTCTTCCACCAGCAACGCCGGCGCCGCCGCTGACCCGGCCGTGACGTGGGTGCCACCGGTAAAGATTCCCCACAGGAATGCCGCTGCGATCGAGGCGAGCAGGAAAGACACGTTCATGCTTGCCCGAGCGACATGGTGCCTGCCGCCGGCGATCTGCTGCCATACGCGCTGTTCCACATCGTCGAGCGCGCAGTTCGGCGCCTCCTGGCGCAGGCGGTTCAACAGACGGTCGAGTTCCTGGTTTGCGTTCATGGCATCGTTGCTCTGTGGATAAGCCGACAGTATCGCTCAAGCCCGGAAGAATCGGCAGTTCCGGACAGCTTGCCGTCATTTCGCGGCTTGGGCAACGCGCTCAAGCCAGGCAGACCACAGGCTGATCCACTGCGCCGACGGGGTTCCAGGCCTTCCGATGCCGAAGGCATGGCCGCCTTCCTGCAGGAAATGCGCCTCGACCGGCCGGCCGGCCGCGCGCATGGCGCTCATCAGCTGCACGCTGTTTTCCACCGGCACGGCGGTGTCATCCATCGCGTGCACCAGGAACGTCGGCGGGGTCGTGGCGCGGACATGCAGCTCGGCCGAGCGCCGGTCGACTTCCGCGGCGGACGGCAGCTCGCCCAGCAGCAGGCGCCGCGACAACTCGTGCGTCCAGGCGGCCTGCATGGTGACGACGGGGTAGATGAGGCCGGCTGCAAAGGGCCTGGCGTTCTGTGCGTCCACCGCATCCACTGCGCGATATGTGACCTCGGCATGCTGCGTGGCCAGCGTCGCGGCCAGATGTCCTCCTGCGGAAAACCCCAGGACAGCCACTTTGGCAGCGTCGAGCTGGAACTCCTTCGCCCTGGCGCGGATCAGCCTCATGGCACGCTGCGCGTCCTGCAGTGGCACATCCGCGCGCGCCTCCCAGCCTTCGCCCGGCAGGCGATAGGTCAGCACGAAAACCGTGTAGCCCTGCGAGGTCAGGCGCGGCGCAAGGTCGGCTCCTTCGTTCCCTACCGACACGAACCAGTACGCACCGCCCGGCATCGCCAGCACCGCGATGCCGTTGGGACGCCGCGGTCGAAACACCTGCAGTTGCGGCATGGCGACATTGCGTCGGTAAGGGGCCGTCCAGCCGGCAGGTACGGGTTGCGCACGATAGCCAGCAAAGCCAGGAGGATCGCCGGGCCACAGGGCGATAGACGGCGCTCGCCGCCAGTTCTGTGGCAGGACCGCGGCAGGCGGCGGGGCCGGTTCGTCTGCAGCCTCGGCGATCCGCTGTCCCAGCAGCATCGCTCCGCCAATGGTCAGCAATTGCCGTCGATCGAACAGTTCCATGCTGTACTCCTGGCGCGTTACGCGAGTGGCACGACGTTAAGCAGCTGATACCGCTGGGTTGGTGCTGCAGAGGAAACTTCAATGACATGCTCGCCGGTGCGCAGGTTCACGCGCAGGCGAACGCCCGCCTCGGCCTGGCACCAGCCCATGTCCAGTACGTCCGCGTCCGACGGCCGCAGCGTGAACTCTCC
>JBDSGY010000298.1:0-4383 GCA_039918755.1 Steroidobacteraceae bacterium | reverse complement strand
GAAGATGTCGATGTGGCGGACGTCGCGAAGAAGCTCTTCTTCGCGGCCACGGTCAACAGCGGCCAGGTGTGCATGGCGGTCAAACGCATCTATGCCCACGAAAGAGTCTATGACGCCCTGTGTGTGGCGCTGACTGCCGAGGCCCGGAAGGCGAAGCTGGGCGATGGTCTTGATCCGGCCACCACGCTGGGGCCAATCCAGAACCGGCGCCAATACGACCGCGTATGCGAATTGAAGGATGATGCCGGTCGCCACGGTGTGCTGACGGAAGGACAGTCAGTCCCTGCCGGTGGTGGTTACTTCGTCGCTCCGACCGTGGTCACTGGCCTTTCCGAAAGCGCTCGGCTCGTGAGTGAAGAACAGTTCGGGCCGGTGTTCCCGGTGCTGAAATTCGTGGACGTGGAAGACGCCATCGCACGCGCCAACGACACACGCTTTGGCCTGGCGGGCTCCGTCTGGAGCCGCGACCTTGTGCGTGCGCAGGCGATTGCGGAACGGCTGGAAGTGGGCACGGCGTGGGTGAACCAGCACCGCGCCACGATGGCAAACGTGCCTTTTGGCGGCGCGAAGGAATCGGGTATCGGCCGCACCTATTCGCGCCTCGGGCTGGAGGCCTATCTGGAACCGCAGGTCATCAGCGTGCTGAAGGGCTGAACCGGCCCGATTCTTGCTTGCTCCCTGGTGTCGGACTTTACGGAGACGCGCTATGGGCCAGCTTCTATATCTCGACGACTACCGCCCGACGGTGGCGGACAGCATGCGCTGCCTGTTCTGTGGAACGGTGCACATTCTTCGGCACGTCAAGAACAGCCGCAGCTGCTACTTCCCGTGCCCGGGCTGCGATGAAACCAGCAGCGTGCCCGAATGGAGTCTTGAACTGCGCTGACCGCTCGATCGTGGGGCAAGTGTCAGCGCCCGGTTCGCTGCCTGCGCCAGATATGGAATACGGCATAGCTGCGCCATGGGCGCCAGGCTTCTGACATCGCGTCGGCCTGCCTTGCCGACACACCACCGAGATTGTTGCGGATCACGACATCTCCCCTCGGAAACGCATCGGGCCAGCGCAGCGCGCGCATTGCGATGTAGTGGGCAGTCCATTGACCAATTCCCGGCAACGCAACGAGACGCCTCACGGCATCCGCAGGCGGCGCCCCCGCCTCCAGTCGCAGGTCCCCGGCCTGCAGCGCCTGCGCGATCGCGATGATGCTCCTGGCGCGTGCACTGACGATGCCGAGCTTCCCCACGCTTTCCACACTCGTTGTGGCAACGGTTTCGTGCAAAGGCGACAGACGGTTCAGGGCCGCATGCGGCGTCACGATCGTCTCGCCAAAAGCAGCGGCGAAGCGGCACGCCAGCGTCGTTGCCGCCTGGACCGAGATCTGCTGTCCCAGAATGGCGCGGGTTGCCAGTTCGAAACCGTCGAATGCGCCCGGCACGCGCAGGCCGGGATTCAGGCGCACTTCCGTGCGCAGTGATTTGTCCAGCATCAGATGAGCCGCAATCTGGTCAGGCCGCGCGCCCAGGTCGAACAGATTGCGCAATCGTCCCAGCAATGCCGGCAGTACCGGAGAGAGGGTGTGAGTGAATTCCACGGTGAGCGCGTTACGATCGGCCGCATGCCTGACGATGATCCAGCCGGTGTGCCTGCCCAGGCGCACGGTGCGGGCATAGGCCTCATCGCTGATCCACTCCACGCCGGCCATCATCCGGGCCCGCAGAAAGGCCAGGATTCCAGGCCAGTCATAAGGAGGCCGGTAGTTCAGCTGGACCGTTGAAGTATTGGAAGCCCCAGCATCGTATGCAACGCCAGGCGTCTGCTTGCGTAACCGGCCTGGTGGCATGCGATAACGCGCACGGAAAGCGTCGTTGAACCGGCGCAGGCTGGAGAAGCCGCTGGCGAACGCGACCTGCGTCACCGGCAACCGCGTCTCGGTCAGCAGTTGCTTGGCCAGGAGCAGCCTGCGCGTCTGCAGCAGCTCGATCGGTGAGACACCGAGTTCCTGCTGCACGATCCGACGCAGCTGTCGAGAACTCAAGCAGAACTGCGTCGCGATTTCTTCCAGGCCGGCGCCGTTGTCCACCGACCCTTCCTCGATGCGCCGCGCCAGCAGATGCGCCACGCGCCGCGCACCGTCGACCGGTGCATTGCCGGGTGCCAGCTCGGGTCGACAGCGCAGGCAGGGCCGAAACGAGTTCTTCTCGGCTGCGGCGGCAGTTTCGAAGAAGCGGCAGTTCTCCTGCCGGGGTGTGCGGGCTGGACATACGGGCCTGCAGTACACCCCTGTGGAAGTGACCCCCACGAAGAACACGCCGTCAAACCGCGGATCCCGCGAGGTCAGGGCACTGTAGGCTGTTGCGTCGTCGAACATGGCGTTACCGTAAACGCTGTGCACATTCGGCACCAGCCGTTTTCGGACATCGATGTGATTCGGATACGAGGTCCGAAAACGGCCGGCTTTTCCGAGCAGCGCAGGCATAGTGAGCGCATGAACACCAGAACAAGCAGGTCGGCGGACGACTACTTCTTCAAGACTGTCGCAACGCCGGTGGGTCAACTCAAGATCGTGGCCAGCGACCTGGGCGTGGCCGCAATCCTATGGGAGAACGACAGTCCTTGCCGCGTGCCTTTTCCCGGCATGGTGGAAAGCAGCAGTCACCCGGCGCTGCTGCAGACCGAAAAGCAGCTCGGCGAGTATTTTGCCGGCGGCAGGACGGCATTCGAATTGCCGCTGGATTTCGTTGGCACCGAATTTCAGAAGAAGGTCTGGCATGCACTCCTTACGATTCCCTTCGGCGAAACGCGCTCCTACGCGCAGATAGCCAGCACGTTGGGCAGTCCCAGGGCCACGCGCGCGGTGGGTGCGGCAAGTGGCAGAAATCCCATTTCGATCGTGGCACCCTGCCACCGCGTGATCGGAGCCAACGGCGCGCTGACCGGGTTTGCCGGCGGACTGGCTGCGAAGAGATATTTGCTGGATATGGAGCAGCGCGAGCAGCATCAAGTGCGCGGCTGACGGGACCTGCTGACAATCAGCGCGTCGGTCCTGCTTCGGGACTCTCCGACCCCTCACACCATTCGCGCCCGAACTCGATGGCTTCATCAAGGCTCGAGAAGCCAACCTTTCCGTAAGAAATTCGCGACGAAACCCCGCCATCGTCCCGGCGGCGGCTGCGTTCAATCGAATACCGCGGCGCTGACCATTCCGCCTTTGTTCGCTGGATGACATGCAACGAGGAGTTGCCGATTTCCTCAGTGTGGACGGTCACGGCAGTCGGCGGCGACCGCTCCAGGCCATCCTGCGCCAGACGGACTTCCAGAAGCTGTGCCGCTTCCTGAAGGAGTTCGTGATCCAGATCCTGCGTGTCCTTGGGGAAGTTGTCGTAGTGACACAAGACAGCATGCGGCTGTCCGTCGTGGGCGAAAAGCGGCAAGCCATAGTAGGAGCGCACGCAAGTTCTCTTGGGGTGTTCGGCCAGACGCTCATCGCGCATGGAATCGGACGTCTCAAATCGTCTGCGCTCGTCCAGGACGATGCCGCAGTACGAGGCCTGCTGATCGAATTCGTCGGCTTCGGCGAGTTCGGGATTCAGGCGGTCATAGTGGTAGACAGGATGTCCCACTCCGTCGACGTAGTAGATGACGGATAGAAACCTGAAGGTAGATAGCGAGCCCAGGTACTCCAGCCCAGCCCGGGCGCCCCCTTCTGCCAAACGTGCTTTGAAGGTCTCGAATCGACTCTCCGCTTCGCCCTTCATCGCAATCCTTCTAGTCCAGAGCGGTATGAATCGAGCACGACGCTCGCTGACTCTGAGACCGAATTTACCGTACGTCCAGCGCCCAGCAGCTAATTCAAAAGACCCGTACCTGGAATCGGAACAGAAAGGGGAGCCGAGGCGCAATCCAATGCGTGAACTTGTGTCGCCAAGTGATTGAAATATTTGGTGGGCCGTGCGCGATTCGAACGCGCGACCAACTGGTTAAAAGCCAGCTGCTCTACCGGCTGAGCTAACGGCCCGGTTTTGGGGACGCGATGATACCGGATCGGCGTGGGTGTGTCCGGTCAGGCGTAGCGCGTGGGGTCAGGCAACCTGGCAGCAGCAAAGCCGTCGCGGCGCAGCCGGCAGGAGTCGCAGCGCCCGCAGGCCGCCATTTGTGCGTTGGCCTGGTAGCAGGACACCGTCTGCCCGTAATCCACGCCCAGCCGCACTCCGGTCAGGATGATCTCGGCCTTGCTCATGTCGATCAGCGGCGCCTGGATCCGCATTGTCCCGCCCTCCACGCCTGCGCGCGTCGCAAGTGCGGCCAGGGATTCGAACGCGGCGATGAATTCCGGGCGGCAATCCGGATAGCCGGAATAGTCGACGGCATTCACGCCAATGAAG
>JBDSGY010000297.1:0-2949 GCA_039918755.1 Steroidobacteraceae bacterium | reverse complement strand
TGATTCCGAATACGGGAAGTTCGGCTGGATCATGGATCCCGAGGGCAACAAGGTGGAGCTCTGGCAGCCTCCGCCGGGTCAGTGATTGCAGCGCCCTGTGAATCGTTACGCTCCAATTCTCCTGCTGGCACTGGCGGCATGCGGCGAACAGCCTCCGGATCGTCCCATTGCCTACCGGGGGCAATACCATTACGACGCGAACACCGCGTACCTGGTGCAGGTCGGCGTCGATGCGAAGATCTGCATCCAGGGCGCGGACATGACGCCGGCCGTGCAGCCGGAATACATGAATTCTGGTGGCATATCGGATGTCGCGGTGCGCGGCACACTCAGCAAGCCTGGTCGCTATGGCAAATCCGGTGAGTGCGCCTATGAGTTGACCAATGCCGAACTTCTGGGAGTGGGCGAGAGGCTGGAACGTCCGTGAAGCGCGCGCAGACCTGCAAGCGCGCGGTTGCTTGAGCGATGACCAACGGGAACGAGCTGTTCCGATTCCCGTCTGCAGTCCGGCACGATCCTGCGATCGATGCGTGGATCAGCGCGCAGGAACATGACCTCGGTGCAATAGCGCGCAACTGGTTCACACAGCTGCGGCGGTGCGGTGCAGACATCCACGAGCTGATGCATGATGGCTGCCCTGTTGCCTGCGTGGGCGACGTGGCATTTGCTTACGTCAATGTGTTCCGTACGCACGTGAACGTCGGGTTCTACTTTGGCGCGTACCTGGATGACCCCGCCGACCTGCTGAGTGGCACGGGCAAGCGCATGCGGCATGTGAAGCTGCAGCCTGGCAGCGGGGACGCAGGTGCCCTGAGGCATCTGATCGAAGATGCGTATGCAGATGTGAAGAGAAGGCTGTAAGGCGCGCGTCGCGCAAGACATCTGCCGCGCTGGACACTGGAATTCGCATGCCGCAAGCTCTGCGCCCATGCCTTCAACACGCGCGATCAATCCCTGGACCTGGCAGGATTCCTATGGTTTTTCCCAGGGCGTGGAAATCCAGGGCGGCAGCCGCTGGCTGGTCTGCGCCGGGCAATGTTCGGTCGATGCCGAGGGCAATCCATTGCATCGGGGGGACATGGCCGCGCAACTGCAGCAGGCCTTCGATAACCTGGAAGCAGTGCTCAGACGGGCCGACCTGACGCTGGGTGATGTCGTCAGGCTGAACTACTACACGACGGACGTTCCTGCCTATCTGAAGGTGGCCGGAGAAGCGGCACGCCGTTTTCCCATCGATCGGCCGCCTCCGGCCGGCACCTTGCTCGGCGTCGCGGCGCTGTTCCACCCGGACATCCTGATCGAGATCGAAGCTTCTGCCTGCGGATGAAGACTTGGCATTGTTGAAAAGATGCGCGTTTGATCAGACCGCTTCGTAGGGCGAAAAGTGCGCACGAGTGGTGCCGGCGTTGCGGGTGGGCTAGTCTGGTACAAAGGTTAGCAAGACAAAGGGGTTCATCATGTACGCCAGATCCATCAGGGCATTGACGGCAGCCATCGCCGCGGCTGCAGTTTCGGCAGTGCTGATCGTGCCAGCCGCTCAGGCCGCAGACGCTGTGCCCGCATACATTCAGGCGGCAGTTGCTGACGCCAGTCGTCCCGCCGCAGACAGGGATCGCGATGCCAACCGCAAACCTGCCGAGGTCATCGCGTTCGCAGGCATCAAGGCCGGTGACAAGATCGGCGAGCTGATGCCCGGCGGTGGTTACTTCACGCGCATTCTCAGCAAGACCGTGGGCGCCAAGGGCGTGGTCTACACAATGTCACCGGCGCCTCCACCGGCAGCCGCCAATGCACCCGCCCGGCCAAATCCGATTGCGGCCATTGCAGCCGAACCCGGATATCAGAACGTGAAGGTGGGCGTGCTGGATACGAGCGCGAAACTGGCAGAGCCGGTGGATCTGGTGTGGACCTCCCTGAACTACCATGACCTGGCGCGCCGCCCGGACGCCGAGATCACGGCAATGAACAAGATGGTGTTTGATTCGCTCAAGCCAGGTGGCGTCTATCTTGTGATCGATCACGCCTCCGCCCCGGGCGCCGGCAAATCAGCGCTGCAGACGCTGCATCGCATCGATCCTGAAGCGGTGAAGAAGGACATCCTCAGCGTGGGTTTCGTGCTGGAAGCCGAGAGCAAGGTGCTGCAGAACCTCAATGATCCGCACACCATCGGCGTGCACGATGCCTCGATGCGCGGCACCACGGACCAGTTCACACTGAAGTTCCGCAAGCCCAAATAGCGCGGGGCGCCCTGGTCCGCCGGCCGCCTGTAGGATACGTCTTACAAGCGGTCAGCCCGCTTTCGTTATGTCATGTTCCCCTGGTCCTATGGGGAACTCCGGCCTCCGGTAAGAAGATAGCGCCTACGCGCAGACTGGCAATTGCCACCTTGCTCTCGCTGTCTATCATCCTCGGAGAGGGCCATGAAACTGCTGCTCATCTGGCTGCTTGGTGTACCCGTACTGGTCGCTACGATGGTGCTCGCTCGCGAGTTGCCGGGCAAGGCGCATCGCGCGAGTCACTCCAGCACTGCCAGCGTGCAGAGGGTTTCAAGCCAGGTTGATTTCCACTACGTGGCGTAGCGCGTCCCGGTGCAACGGGAATGATTCGCCTGCCACTCGCTCACCATCGACGAAGAGGCCGACGTCCGCAGCGTTGCCACGCTTCATGCGAATGACGTAGTCAATCTGTGGTTGCTTCAGCACCACCTCGAAGTCCTGCCATTCAGGCGGCACGCAGGGCGCGATGGTAAGCGTGTCGCCGATGATCCGGATCCCGAGCACACACTCGAGCACTGCACGGTAGTACCAGCCGGCCGCGCCGGTGTACCAAGTCCAGCCGCCGCGGCCAGCCAACGTGTCCCCCGCGTAGATATCGGCCGCCAGCACGTAGGGTTCCACGCGGTACAGTCGTGCATCGTCAGGCACAGCGCTGCGCTTCACGGGGTTCAGC
>JBDSGY010000296.1:0-5875 GCA_039918755.1 Steroidobacteraceae bacterium | reverse complement strand
GGTGGAAATCGGCAATCCCGCCGATGTCGTCAAGGCACCCCGCGGCTCATGACGCCTGCCGGCGATCTTTCTGATCAGGGCAGGGTCCTGCTGTTGCCGGCGACAAGACGCGACGGTGAGGCAATCCGGGCGATCCTGGACCGCGAAGCGGTCCCCTGCCAGGTCTGCACCAGTGCCCTGCACGTTGTGGCTGAACTCGAGCGGGGTGCGGCCACGCTGGTGCTGACGGACAGCGCATTGGCCGACGCCGGTGGCGTGCGCATCTGCACGGCACTGCTGCAGCAGCCACAATGGTCGGACCTGCCCGTGATCCTGCTGGGCAAACTGATTGCGTCGCCCGAGGCCGAGACGCTGACGGCGCACATGACCAACGTCACCGTGCTGGAGAGGCCCACTTCCATTCGCACGCTGGTCAGTGCGGTCCGCACCTCGCTGCGCGCGCGCGCGCGGCAGTACCAGTTGCGTGATCATGTCGCGGCCCTGAATGAAGCGCAGAGTGCGTTGCGCCACGCGGATCGTCGCAAGGACGAGTTTCTCGCCATGCTCGCGCACGAGTTGCGCAATCCGCTGGCGCCCATTCGCACCGCTACCGAACTGCTGCTGCGCATTACCCCTCCCGGCAACGAGACGCTGGATTCGACACTGGGCATCGTCAAGCGGCAGGTGGGGCAATTATCCCGGCTCGTGGATGACCTGCTGGATGTGTCGCGCATCACCCAGGGCCGGATCGAACTGCAGCGCGAGGTGCTCGAGCTCGGCTCGATCGTGGCCCAGGCGCTGGAGAGTGTCGAACCCCTCATCGTGCAGAAACAGCATCTGGTGCTGCAGCCGGCCCGCATTCCCGTGCTGCATGTCATGGGTGACCGGGCCCGCCTCGTGCAATGTGTTTCCAACGTCCTGACCAACGCCGCGAAATACACCGATCCGCGGGGCAGGATCGAGATCGAGCTGCGACAGCACGCTGACACGGCCATCGTTTCCATCCACGACAACGGCATCGGCATGCCCGCCGATCTGCTGCCAAAGATCTTCGATCTGTTCGTGCAGAGCGAGCGTTCCCTGGATCGTGCGCAGGGCGGGCTGGGCATTGGCCTTTCCGTGGTGAGGCAACTGATGGACATGCACGGCGGCGAAGTCACCGCTCGCAGCGCGGGTTCCGGACAGGGTTCCACTTTCGAAATGCGGTTTCCACTGGTCACTGCACCCGTCGAGGCGGTGCCTGCGGCGGCGCCGAATCCGGTGGCGCGCAGGCGCGTGCTGATCGTGGACGACAATCGCGATGCCGCGGACTCGCTGTCCATGTTGTTGGAGCTTCATGGGCATGAAGTGGTGACGGCATATGGCGCCGAACAGGCGCTCGAAGTCGCTGCGGGCTACGGGCCTGACTTTGTGCTGCTCGACATCGGTCTGCCAACGATGAGCGGCTATGAAGTGGCCCGGCGATTGCGACTGCAGGGAATGACAGGCCATCTGGTGGCGCTGACGGGATACGGACAACCGGAAGATGTGCGACTGGCGCATGCCGCCGGCTTTGACGCGCACATGGTCAAACCGGCCGATGTCGATCAGGTGCTGGAAGCACTGGGCGCGGTAACGGCCGCGCGCTTCAGCGCGGCCGCGGCATGCTGAACATCGTCGCAGGCGATATCTCTGCATAGGCGTCCGTGCCGCCGGCACGGAGGATGGGATGAGCAGCCGCCGTGTCATACACCCCATCGACCAGCAGCCGCCTGGCGATATGAGCCGCCACGACTTCGCCGAAGACCACCCAGTTCGGCATGGGGTCTCCTTCCTTGTCCTTGAGCTGCACGATCTGGGTGACCTTGCATTCGAAGGCGACAGGGCTCTCTGCCACGCGCGGCGCGGCGACGCGGGAAGAGGCAAGGGGTGACAGTCCAGCCACCTCGAACTCGCTGACGTTGCGCGCCACCGAAGCGGAAGTCTGGTTCATCTTCACGGCCAATGGCATGGTGGCCAGGTTCCACACGAATTCGCCGGTTTCCTGCGCATTGCGCAGCGTGTCCTTGGAGCCAGTGCTGCCGAAGGCGATGATGGGCGGCGTATAGGCGAAGGCGTTGAAGAAACTGTAGGGAGCCAGGTTGAACCGGCCCTCGGTGTCACGCGTGGAGATCCAACCGATGGGCCTGGGGCCGATGATCGCGTTGAACGGATTGTGCGGCAGGCCATGACCTTTCGCCGGCTCGTAATAGTAGAAGTCACCGTGCATCCGACCGATGCTACGGACAACGACGACGCCGGTCTATGACCACGTCCGGATCTGCTCAGCGAGCTGCGCCCATGCCGCCGCGTTCTCCGCCGCGCGTCGCTGGCAGGTTTCGACGGCAGCCGCAAGTTCCTCCGGCGACTTTGAATCAAGCACCTGCACCTGGGATTCGCGTGCCTGACGGGCGGTTTCGAAAGCCCTCCACGCCACCGTGCCAACGTAGTGTTCCAGCTGTTCCCGTCCGGGCCTGGTCCTGAAGTCCAATTCATTCACGTGTGCAACCGCTCCCAGTGGCATCATGAAAAAGCCGCCGGATCTGGGTCTCCGGCGGCTGGTTCGACAGGAGATCTTTCTAGCGGTCTTCAGTCCGCTGCTGGGTCGGGCGTCCGTCGCCCTGTCGATTGCTGCGCTGACTCTTCATGTCAGGATTCTTGCCGCCCTCGTACTTGCGCGTGCCCTGGCTGTGCACATCCTGGTTCTGGTCGCTCGTGTCTTCCTCAGGCTGCTTGCCTGGCTTCTTGTCGGTCATGGCGGTTCTCCTTACAGACGATTGACGGGAATGGCGAAATCCTGCGTGGCCGTTGGATCGCTTGCAGGGAATGTTCCGTCCAGTGCGTCATCGAGCTGGACCTGCTTGCGGGCATGTTTGTGGTGCGAACAGAGACGGTCGAGCATGGCGCCGGCCCCAATCACCACGCCGCCGATCGCCATCAAACGGAAAATATTCATCAAGTTGCTCCTGGTGCGGCACCCATACCGCAGATATGAGGAACAACATGGCGCAAGGGCCCGCCGGGCTCCGTAAGTGCCGGACCCGGTCGGCTGTAGGACTCGCCCGTCTTTACCGGAACAGCTTCAGATCGATGGACTCGCCTACTGCTTTGAGGCCCGCGTCGCTGCCATGAAGGTGATCGCCCATGTGATAGCCCTCGCGCATCTGCCGCGGGTCGGACGGATCCGCAAACGCGGTATCAAGGCGCGTCACGCCGTCGAATGCCCCACTCTTGACGATCCAGTCGTTGATCTTCTGTCGTGCCGCTTCGCCGGCGTCGTTCCAGTAGCTGGCACCTTTATAAGGGCCGATCGGGGAGCCGATCACCTTGATGCCCTTGTCATGCGCGCGTTCGATGAGCTGCTTGTACCCGGCGATCATCTGTTCGACGTCGATCTCCGGCTGGTCGAGGCCGGGAATGTTGGGCTGGTTGGGGCCGCGCGCGCCATAGCGGTTGCCGATGTCGTTCACGCCGACAAATATCAGCAGGTACTTCACATTGGGCAGGCTCAGCACATCCTCGTCGAAGCGGGCAAGGGCAGATTCACCCATGCCGGGGCTGAGCACGCGGTTGCCACTGATGCCGGCATTGGCCACGGCCCAGTGCTTGCCCGCGGCCTGCAGCCGGTTGGCGAGGATGTCGGGCCAGCGGCGATTCGCCCCGGCCGTGGCACCCACGCCATCGGTGATCGAATCGCCGAAAGTGACGATGGTGCCCGGCGAGCGTGGTGAATCGATTTCGATCACGCTCAGGAAGGCGCGGAACTGCGCCTTGGAAACCGGCGTGAAGGGCTTGCCAACGAAGTTGCCGGGGGGCGAAACCGCCAGTTCATCCACACCCGTGAGATGGCAGGTGCAGGGCCCTGTGGCCTTTGGCAGATAGATTTCCACCTTGAGGCGGGCGAGGCTTGGAACGGCGAGCTTCACCGCGTCGCTGGCGAAAGGCGCCCCGCGCGGAATGACTGCGCTGCCTTCGCCACCAAAGGTCAGTGTCCGTGACGAGCCGTCGATTTCCCTGCCCGCATCGTCAATGCGCACCACGCGCGCCGCGCCGATCGCGAGCGGGCCGGTGCCATAGCGGTTGGACAATCGCACACGCAGGTGATCGCCCCCTTCGCTGATGCGCAGGATCTGGCTGATGGTGACGTTGTCATACGACGCCGCCCCAAACGGGCCTTCGGTGCCGAGCGGTGCATGCGGCGAAGCGGCCCAGCTGGCCACCCACGCGGCGCTGGCCGGCAAGGTGGTGGCAAACCCCATTACTGCGGCAACCAGTACCGCAAGCCTGCGAGTGCGCATCGTCATTTCCCCTTTTTTTGTATTCATCAGCCCGCGAATGCGAAGATCGTGCGATATCGCGGCGATTATTGCTTGTATGCCACAGTCATATATGTAATTGCGCTAGTTCCTTATCACGCGATTTCTCGTGCCGTCCCAGACAAGTAGCCAGCGGCCATCCAGTGATAGTTTCACCGGCGTACCGTCAGGTAGAGGGGACGGTACGTCGCGCTATTATTTCAAGGGGGTCTCATGCACGTCTCATCAGCAGGCGCGGGCGCTATTCGTCCGCGTCCGAATTCCAGTTTCCTGATCCGGGCCGCCGTCGCAAGCGCGCTGGCCGGCACAACGTTCACATCTTTCGCTGCCGCTCCAGCTACGGCTCCTGCAGCAACTTCCTCCGAGGAATTGCAGGAAGTCACGGTCACAGGCTCGCGTATCACGCGCCGCGACACCGAGAGCACCAGCCCGCTGGTCACCGTGGATAAAGAGGTGCTCGAAAAGAGCTCCTACATTTCGATCGAACAGGCGCTGAACGAGCTGCCCCAGTTCATGGCCGGCGGTGCGCTGTTCGGTGCCGGTGCGGTCACGGGCCTCACCGCCGCAGGCGATGTCGCCGGTGGTTCGGGCACGGGCAACATGTTCGATACGGCCCGCGGCGTCGATAACGCCCGCGCCGGTCAGTTCACGCCCGGTGCCGCCACGGTCAACCTGCGCGGCCTCGGCACCAACCGTTCGCTGACGCTGATCGACGGCCGTCGCGCCATCCCCAACGACGCCTCTGGTGCCATCGACCTGAACACCGTGCCGCAGATCGCCATCGGCAACATCGAGGTCATCAGCGGTGGTGCATCGTCCGTTTACGGTGCCGACGCCCTGGCGGGCGTGACCAACATCAAGCTGCGCACCAATTTCGAAGGCGCCGAAGTGCGCGCCCGCGGTGGCATCAACCAGCACGGGGGTGACGGCCAGGAATGGCAGTTCTCCACCCTGCTCGGTGGCGCCATCGGTGACCGCGGCCATGCGATGGTCGCGATGGACTACAGCAAGCGCCTGATCTCGCTGTGGAAGAACCGCTCGTACTTCCGCGAAGTGATGGAATCGCCGCTGTCGAATGCCGGCGATTACATCTTCCAGTGGTACCCCGGCTATGCGGCCGGTGGTGCACAGGCGGCCGCGGTGACCGTAGGGTGCCCGGTGGGCGCCACCTGCACATCCAGCCTGGCCGTCCAGGCCGGCGGCGGCAGCCAGAACGTGTTCAACCGCGCCTGGGCAGGCAATGGCCCGTCGCAGGCGGCCATCAATTCGGTGTTTGCCGACCGCACCTGCGGCACGGCGCTGGCCTGCGTCACCAATGCGAGTCAGGGCACGTACTACTTCAACCCGGACGGCAGCACACTGTTCACCGTATCGAGCAACGCCACCGTTGCAGGTGTCGTGAACCGCTACGGCCCACAGAGCTTCACTGGCACGCTGGGCGGCACCGAAGCGAGCCCCGATGAGTTCACCTGCGGTTACGTCTCGGGCTTCGTCAACCAGGTGGCCGGCTATCAGCCTTCCTGCAACCCGTCACAGGGCCGCGTCGACTATGGTCGCCGCCT
>JBDSGY010000295.1:0-3731 GCA_039918755.1 Steroidobacteraceae bacterium | reverse complement strand
CCTTCAGTCCCGCTTCGTAGGCCGGCCACATCCCGTTGATCCGCTCGTCGGTGCCTGCGTATTGCAGCACCAGCGGCGTGCGGATCCTGGCGACTTCTTCCGCCGCCGGCGCGGCGCCATAGAAAGGGACGCCCGCATTCAGTTCGGCGCCCATGGCCACGGCCAGGTTATTGACCATGCCGCCGCCCCAGCAGAAGCCGGTGGCGCCGAGCTTGCCGTTCGACAGCGCGTGCGTCTTCAGAAACCGGGCGCTGTTGACCATGTCCTGGCGCAACTTCGCCTGGTCCAGGCCCGACTGCAGCGTGCGGCCATCATCGTCGTTGCCCGGATAGCCACCCACAGGGGCGAGACCATCCGGCGCCAGCGCGACGAATCCGGACACGGCCGCGCGCCGCGCCACGTCTTCGACATAGGGATTGAGGCCGCGATTCTCGTGGATCACGAGCACGGCCGGGAATGGACCCGTGCCAGTCGGCTGCACCAGGTAACCCCGCATCTTGCCCGAGTTGCCGCCCGGGGAAGGGTAGTCCACGTAATGCGCCTTGATGCGCGCGTCGGTGAACGAAATCTCTTCTGCTTCTGCATAGCGCGGGAACAGCGCCTGCGCCATCGCCAGCGCCGAGATGCCGCCGATGACCAGGGCACGTGCCTTGGCCAGGAACTCGCGCCGGTCGATGTGGCCGTGGCAGTACTCGTCGTAGAGGTCATAAACGCGTTGATCGATGTGCATGTCGGCTACCGGCTGGATCTGCTGCTGCGCCATCTGCATTCTCCTTGGCTGCGGGTTCGCGAGGGGCTGGTCGCCGATCATACGGCTCAATGCGCGGTGGCAGCCACCGGCTGCCGGAATCCGCATGTCGAAGTCCATACCGTTTCTTCTGTCTGTCATCTTCGAACGCTAATCTGTGCTCCGGCCCTCAGGACAGCGACGCGAGACCCAGCAGCTTCTCCCCGATCTGCTTTCGTCTGCGTGCTCTGAGAGGCCACCAGTTTCCGCTGCAGTGCTGACTTACCCCCAGGCATTCGGCCAGCCTCACGGCCCACCCTCGGTGGGCCGTTTTTTTGCGCGGCCGCGCGTCATTCGACTGTCTTGCTCGCCTCGATCAACTGCTCGATCCACTGCGCGACTGCGCGCGAGTCCTGCAGCCGGTAAGTGCTCGACACGCGGCTGCCAACCGCGACGCCGAAGCCGCCATGGGCGGCCGCCCATTGCAGCGCGTCCTCATCGGTCAGGTCGTCACCGACGAACACGGGCCTGCGTCCGCTGAAAGGATGTTCCCTCATGAAATCGGCGACGGCCGAACCCTTGTTCAGCGGTCCTGCCTTCAGTTCGATCACCATGTCTCCAGGCTGGACAGTAGCAGCCCCATCCAGTTGCGCTGCCGCCGCCATGACTGCCTGCAGCACCTGCGGTTCAGCGCCCGGCACATGGCGATAGTGGATCGCCAGCCCCAGCGTCTTGTCTTCGAAAATGAGGCCAGGCAATGAACCCGCAAAATCGCGCAGCGACCGGCGCACGGGTTCCAGACTCTGGCCATCAGCGTGCATCACATGCTGACCTTGTGCAGTCCTGCGTTCGAGGCCATGCACGCCCGCTGCAGGCAGACACAGCGGCCACACGAGTTGATCGACCTGGTTGACGCTGCGGCCGCTGACCAGCGCCAGTGCGCCATCCAGGGCATCGAATGCACGCTGCAGCAGCGCCAAGGTGTCCGCGCGCAGACGTGCATCGTCCGGTGCCGGCGCGAGATCGATCAAGGTGCCGTCCACATCGAGAAACAAGGCAATGCCCGTCTGCGCGGGCGGCCAAAGCGGGCTGCTCATGCGTGACACGGTAACTCAAAATGCGCAGCACCGGTTCACGGGCTCATGCCGGATTGCGCGTTGACGCATCAGGCCATGCAGGTTAAGTAGGGTGTGCCATTCACTGCAGGAGAATGCATTGACGCCAGCCGCCTCACAGGGCGTTGCGATGCTCAAGTCCGTGCTTGTAAGACTCGTCCTACCCATGAGCCTCGTCGCGGCCGCCGTGTCGCTGTTTGCGATGCCTTTCTTTGATCGTTCACTGGCCGACTGGACTCGCGGCGACGTGGAAATGCGCGCGGAGCTTGTCTTCAAGTCAATGCAGGATCGGCTGATCGAATTGCTGTCTGAGAGCGACGACAGTGCGGCAGGTGATTATCTGGTCAAGGTGGCTGCAGACGAACGGTTGCGCACCATCATCGTCTGCGCGCCGGATGGCAGCGTGCGCATCCGCACTGCGCAGAATTCAGATCTTTCCTGCGCCAGTGAGAACGCGCCCGCGCCCGGCAGCAGTGCCATCATCAAATTCGCGGATGGTCGCGCGCTCGTGTCCCGCTACGACCTGGAAGTGCCGCCACAACAGCAGATCGGCCTGCTGGTCGTGCACGACCTCTCCTTCGCTTCCAGCAGGCAGAGCCGCATGCGCCGGTTCGTGCTGGCCTATGGCTTCGTCGCCTTCGTGCTGGTCGGCCTCATCGTGGTGGTCGCCGCATGGTGGACACTGAAGCGCTGGAGCAAGCTGCTGATCGGCGATATCCGCAATCGCCGCTTCCTGGACGATGCCACCTCGCCATCGCTCGCCGCACCGGTGCTCTCCCAGGTGCGACGCGTGCTGCGTGACATCGAAGCCAGCCAGAGGCTTGAAATCGAATTCCAGGAGAACTGGACACCGCGGGCGCTGCAGCAGGTCATCCGCGAGCATCTGGAATCTCCATCGATGATCGTGGTTTCCAACCGCGAGCCGTATATCCACAGCGCGGATGCAGACGGCAACATCACCGTGCAGATGCCCGCGAGCGGCATGGTGACGGCACTGGAGCCCATCATGCGGGCTTGTGCCGGCACGTGGATCGCCCACGGCAGCGGCTCCCGCGACCGCACGGTGGTGGATCGCCGCGACACCGTGCGCGTGCCACCGGATGATCCCGCCTATTCACTGAAACGGATCTGGCTGTCGCTCGAAGAGGAGCATGGCTACTACTACGGATTTTCCAACGAGGGCCTGTGGCCACTCTGCCATCTGGCCTATGTCCGGCCCGCATTTCGGGAAGCGGACTGGGAGATGTTCGGCAAGGTCAACGCAAGATTCGCCAATGCGGTGGTGGACGAATCCCGTTCGCGCAATCCCGTGGTGCTGGTACAGGACTTCCATCTGGCATTGCTGCCACGGCTCATCCGGCAGCGCCTGCCGGATGCGACGATCGTGCTGTTCTGGCATATCCCCTGGCCCAGCGCCGAGACCTTTGGCGTGTGCCCATGGCGGAAGGAACTGCTGTTGCACATGCTGTCGGCCGACATCCTGGGCTTTCATACGCGCTATCACTGCCAGAACTTCCTGGCGACCGTCGACCGCTTCATCGAATGCCAGATCGACCACGAGCACATGACGGTCCTGGTCCAGGGTCACAAATGCCATATCTACGCCTATCCCATCTCGATCGAATGGCCACCTCGCTGGCTGGCGCGCATCGGCAATGTCGCCGCGTGCCGCGCCGCAGTGCGTGCGCACTTCAATCTGCCAGCTGATGCATTGCTTGGCGTGGGCGTGGAACGCTGGGACTTCACGAAGGGCATCCTCGAGCGCTTCCGCGCGCTCGAGCTGTTCCTGCAAACCAGTCCGGCCTATCAGGGACGCCTGACCTTCCTGCAGGTTGCAGCGCCCAGCAGAGGCGAACTCGAGGCCTACAGGCATCTGCAGGAGAAGACGC
>JBDSGY010000294.1:0-3647 GCA_039918755.1 Steroidobacteraceae bacterium | reverse complement strand
CAACGACGAACGGTCGGGCTGCGTCATGCGCCACTTCGAAGTGGGCTTCGCCGCGACGCAGGCTGAGTTTCCGGACATTTTTGGACAGCGACACTTCCACCCGTGAATCGGTGTTGAGTGTCAGCAGCGAGCCGTCGCGCAGCGTGAACGATTTCTGCTCTCCGACCGCCGTGGCAAATGCCTCCACGCTCAGCGCGGTTCCCGCGGGCGCCGATAACGGCGCCGTGCCGCGCGGCATGAACTGCAGCGCGACCGCCGCCAGCAGCGCAGCGGCAAGTCCCGCGGCCAGTAGGGCCCGCATGCGGCGCGAGGTACGCGCAGCGGGGCGGGGACAAACCTCCGCCAGCACCGACACCACATCCAGGTCTTTCCACAGGCCTCCAAGTTCCTCAAATGCGCGCCGGTTTGCCGTGCCGCGCAGCCATTGACTGAACTCTGGCTGCTCGGCGGCAGAGAGGCCGCGATCCATGCGCACGATCCATTCAGCGGCCTGTTCGCGCGCCGCGGCGAGATCAGGGAACGCGGTGAGATTGCTCATGTGCCGCTGCGCGCCAGCGGTGCAGGATCGGCCACGGTCCGCCGGCCCAGCAGGCGTTCCCGGCACAGCAGCAATCCCCTGGCGATGTGCTTTTCAACTGTGCTTTCGGAGATGGCCAGTTCCAGCGCGATTTCCTGCTGACTCAGCCCGTAGATCTTCTTCAGTATGAAAGCGCGCCGGCATTGGTCCGGCAGGCTGCCCACCGCGCGGCAGAACGCCAGGAACTTCCGGTCCGCGTCGATCTGGGCATCCAGCGGCAATGCTTCGGACGCCGGGGTGTCCTCCGGTGCCAGTTCATCCAGGGGGCCGGTGGTGCGGTGTTCTTTGCGGGCGATGTGATTCAGCGCCAGGTTGGTGGCCGTGCGCATGAGGAAAGCACGGGCATCGCGGATGTCATTCGCGCGGCCAGCTTCGAACGAACGAACGAATGCTTCCTGCAGGATATCTTCGACATCGGTGGGCCGCACGATGCGACCAACCACGCGCGCCAGCGCGCTGCGGAAGCCCATGTAGACGGTCGCCAGATTTTCCCGGTCAGCCGCCATACGCCTGGGGCCTGCTCTTGTTGTTCGAGCTTTTCAATATAGGAGAGGCCGGCTGCCCGGGGCAACAGCCGGCGAGCATCCGCCATGGTTATGACACGCGGGTGCTGCGAGGAATCACGCGGTCTTCTCGCTTCCCAGCCAGCGATACACCACGCCTGCCAGCACGGCGCCTGCAAGCGGCGCCACCCAGAAGAGCCACAGCTGGCCCAGTGCCCAGTCCCCGACAACCAGTGCCGGACCGGTGCTGCGCGCTGGATTCACCGAGGTGTTGGTAATGGGAATGCTGATCAGGTGGATCAATGTCAGCCCCAGGCCGATCGCAATGGGCGCAAAGCCGGCTGGCGCGCGCTTGTCGGTGGCGCCGAGGATGATCAGCAGGAAGAAGAAGGTCATGACCACTTCCATGACCAGCGCCGACTGCATGCTGTAATGGCCGGGCGAATGCGCACCATAGCCGTTCGACGCCATTCCACCCGCAACGTCGAAGCCGGCCGCGCCGCTGGCGATATAGCGGAGCAGGAATGCCGCTGCAACGGCACCCAGCACCTGTGCCAGCACGTAGGGCGCGAGCTCCGAGGCCTTGAATCGACCTGCGACCACCAGGCCCGCGGAGACAGCGGGGTTAAGATGACAGCCCGAAATATGCCCGATCGCATAGGCCATGCTCAGCACGGTCAGGCCGAAGGCAAGCGAAACGCCGGTGAGGCCGATGCCAACTTCCGGAAAAGCCGCGGCCAGCACCGCGCTGCCACAGCCGCCGAGCACCAACCAGAATGTCCCGAGAAACTCCGCGCCCAGGCGCTTGCTGATTGGCATTATTCTTCTCCCATGATTATTTCGTTCGAACCGCAGCAGCGCCGTACGTGTATCACTGTGCCACTGGGTGGGCAAGTCGCCGGGACCGTTGCATGACGCTGCGCGTGCATGTGGCTACGGGTTTGCTCGAAGGCGTGCGGCAGGTGTGCAGTCCACACCAGGACGCGCGGCCCGATGGCATCGCGGCGGACCTGATCGTGATGCACGGCATCAGCCTGCCGCCCGGTGAATTCGGCGGTCCGTGGATCGAACAGTTGTTCAACGGGCAACGCCTGCCGGATTTTCATCCGTATTTCGCGACCGTGCAGGGCATGCGCGTATCGGCGCACCTGCTGGTGCGCCGTGATGGCGAGATCGTGCAGTTCGTGCCGTTCCACCGGCGTGCCTGGCATGCCGGTGCTTCACGGTTCGAAGGCCGCACCGCCTGCAATGACTTTTCCATCGGTATCGAAATGGAAGGCGCCGATGCAAGTCCGTACGAGGCAGCGCAATATCACGCGGCGGCTGTGGCCATTCGTGCACTGCTGCATGCGTATCCCACGCTCGCCGCCTCGCGCCTGGTGGGGCACAGCGACATAGCGCCAGGGCGCAAGACCGACCCGGGCGAATCGTTCGACTGGGCCGCCCTGCGCGAAGCCCTGGCCTGACTCCAGGGAACACCAGCGCTCAATCGAGACGGCTGCGATCCCAGAGCACTTCGTTGCCGCCATCGTGGCGCGCCAGATAGCGCGCCAGCACGAACAGCGCATCGGAGAGGCGGTTCAGGTAGATGAGCGCGATGCCGCGCTTGTTCTCGGCATTGGCCAGTGACCAGCAGCGCCGCTCGGCACGCCGTGCAATGGTGCGGGCCAGATGGCAACGCGCCGCGGCTTCCGATCCACCAGGCAGGATGAACTCCTTCAGCGGCGGCAGCTGCGCGTTGAACTGCTCCACCGCATCTTCCAGTGCGGTGACATGGGCGTCGGTGAGCACGCTGTAGCCGGGCACCGCCAGTTCGCCGCCCAGATCGAACAGGTCGTGCTGCACACGCAGCAGCAGGCGGGATACCTCCGGCAGCAGGCCGGGCAGTGTGCCCAGCAAACCGATGGCGCTGTTCAGCTCATCGACCGTGCCGATGGCTTCGATGCGCGGGCTGTCCTTGGCCACGCGTGTGCCGTCGCCGAGGCCGGTGGTGCCCTCGTCGCCCGTGCGCGTGATGATCTTGCTGAGTCTGTTGCCCATGATGGCCGCGACTGTAGCAGAGGTCCGCGCAACTGGCGCATCGCAAGCACATTGTGTCAACGTAGCGGCCTCATGCAGACATCGAACCGCATACCGTCGCCGCAGCTTGCCGCCGCACTCGAGGCCGCGCGCGCGGCGGATGCCATCATCGGGCCGCTGTATCGGAGCAATCTCGCGGTCGAGATCAAGGCAGACCGCTCACCGGTAACCGAGGCCGACCGGTGTGCCGAGGCGGCGATACACGCAGTGCTGGCAGGGCACTTTCCGGATTACGGCTTCTTCGGTGAAGAAGGCGGCCAGCACGCGATGGATGCCGAGAACATCTGGCTGGTGGACCCCCTCGACGGCACCAAGTCATTTGTCCGCGACACGCCTTTCTTCTCGACCCAGATCGCCTTGCTGCGACGGGGCGAATTCGTGCTCGGCGTCTCGTCGGCCTGCGCCGCGGGTGAAACGGCCTGGGCGGAGCGGGGCGCAGGGGCGTGGCTCAACGGGCAGCGCATCCAGGTCAGCCGGAAATCCGCGCT
>JBDSGY010000293.1:0-8436 GCA_039918755.1 Steroidobacteraceae bacterium | reverse complement strand
CTGCCCGATTCGAAGTCCTGGCAGCACAACAGGTGGGGCTACGGGCCCTGGGTCGATGGCCTGTTCCGCCAGGGCAACATGGGCGTGGTCACCAAGATGGGCTTCCATCTGATGCCGCGCCCGGAGGTCATGCAGAGCGCCGTGGTCCGCGTGCCACGCAACGAGGACGCGATCGCGTTGATCGACACGCTCAATCTGCTGGAGAACCAGCATGTGGTGAACGGTTCGACGCAGCTGGGCGGCGTCGGTGGTGCCGCTGGCGGCAACGCGGGTGCATGGTCGCTCACGCTGCCAATTTACGGGCCTGAAAAGGTCGTGCGCGCGCAGATGGAATACTGCAAGGAAAAGTTCGCGAGAATCAGCGGCAGCACCTTCACTGAAGGCGAACTGTTCCGCACCCCGCTCAGCGCCGATGCACTGACGCGCGCGCGGAAAACCAGCCTCGGAATCCCCGATCTGTCCACCTTTGGCCTGCTCGGCCGCACGCAGGCAGACCCGCTTCCGGCCGGCGGTCATATGGATTTCTCGCCGATCCTGCCACGTACGGGCGAGGCGCTGCTTGAGTTCGCGCAGTTCTATCGCGACAACCTGCCCAGCGTTTCGGAGGGAGGCAAATTGCGCTTCCTGGGCCCGGTGTACATGACCAACTGGGATCGCACGCTGGTGGCGCTGATCATGTTCCCGGTGGGCAAGGACAAGGCGTTCAACGCCAGGATGCGGCACGCCTTCGAACAGTGGGTGCATCTCTGCGCCGACCGCGGCTGGGGCGAATACCGCACCCCCGCGATCTTCCAGGACGCCGTGGCCAAGGCCTATTCATACAACAACCATTCGCTGACCCGCATGCGTGAAACGATCAAGGACGCGCTGGATCCGAACGGCATCCTGTCACCGGGCCGCTACGGGGTATGGCCGAAACACCTGAGGAAGGGCTGACGCGCCCGCCGACCCCGTGAGCACTCCCCTTGAGATCGCCGCTGCGCTAGATGCCGCCGGTCGCAATGCCGAGGCAATTGCCGTTCTCACCAGCGCCAGCAAACAGGGCGATGCCACCGCCATGTCCAAACTCGGGCATCGCCTGCTGGTTGGTGACCGGGCACCGAAGCTTCCGAGTCACGCGCTCACGCTGCTGGTCGAGGCCATGAAGCAGAACGAACCGCGTGCGATGACCCGCATGGCCACGCTGAAGGCGGCCGGTGCCTACCTGAAACAGGACTGGCCGGGCGCATTGCAATTGCTCGGACTCGCGGCGACTGCCGGCGACTCCATGGCCCGGGCGCAGCTGACATGCCTGCAGCCAGACGGCGCCGTTGCTGCGGACTGGGCGACGATGGCGGCGCGCGTTCCGCTTGCCGAATGGCTCGCGCCGGCGCACGAGATGCGACTGCACGAAAAGGTGCGGCGCGTGCCGGACCTGGTGCCAGCGGCAGTGTGTGACTGGCTGATCAGCCGTGCGCAGGGTCGGTTGCAGCGCGCTGTCGTCTACGACTCAGTCGCGCGAGGCAACATGGTGCACGAGATGCGCACCAACACGATGGCGTCCTTCGATCTCTGCACGCTGGACATCGTGCAGTTCCTGCTGCAGGAGCGCATGGCGCGAACCTGCGCTTATCCGTTGCAGCATCTGGAGACGCCGATGGTGCTGCACTACCACGTCGGGCAGCAGATCACGCCGCACTTCGATTTCATCGACGCCCAGGCCGCGGACTACGCGCAGCAGCTGCGCGAGCAGGGGCAGCGCATGATCACCTTCCTGCTCTATCTCAACGACGGGTACGAAGGCGGCGAAACGACGTTTCCCGAGCTGGGGCTGGTTCATCGCGGCACGCGCGGCGACGGCCTCTACTTCATCAATGCCCATGCCGACCTCACGCCGGACCGGAGCATGCTGCACACTGGCTCGCCGCCCACTGCTGGCGAGAAATGGATCGTCACGCAGTTCATCGTCAGCAAGGCACTGCGTCCCTGAACCGGCGCCGTTATCGCATTGGTCGGCTGCGCACGAATTGCGTGATCAGCCACTTTTCGCCGCGCGTCGTCGGGCGCCCCGCGTGCACCATGCGCATGTCCGGCGCAAGATCCGGCAATGCATTCACGAAATACATTCCGTTGCCGGTACGGCCCTTGACGGTGATGCCCAGATCCGGAAAGTCGGTCTCGCCACCGTCATAGTCGTCGTTCAGGTAGACCAGGAAGGTGATGATGCGCTGGCCATTGCGCGCGATCTCAGCCGCGTAGTCCGTGGTCGTCTTCGGATCGACGAAATCGAAGTGATTGGCGATCTCCTCGCTGGGCGAATAGTGCAGCACTGCCGGTGCTTCCATCTGCAGGGCTGGAATGCCGCAGGCCGCAGACATGCGCGCCTGCAGAAGCACATGCGCCACCTCGACCGTGTCGAGCCCGAAGATCGCCTGCGTGTTGTTGCGATGGGCGGCGACGATGTCCTTGCGGTCGACCGGATCGTAGACGCGCGCTGGCGCCAGCCGGCCCGGTGCCAGCGAGATGAAGAAGCGGCACAGCTCGGGGCGCAGCAGGTTGCGGAATTCGCTGACGCGCGGGTTGTCGCTGCGGACATCCGCCGGGGGCGCCTTGCGCCATGCCGCCAGGTCGGTGGCTGCCACCACCTGACGCCAGTCCACTGTTGCCGTGCTGGTTGAGCGCGCGGCCAGCTGCCGGTCGTCACAGAGCGCGAGCAGTTGCTGCCGTGCAGGCGCCCATCCGGCGGTTGCCGCACGCCGCAGCCAATCCATGGCAGCCACCCAGTTCGACGGTACATTTGCGCCCAGTGCGATGATGCCGGCTGCGCGCGCCGCGGCCTCACCTTCACCCTTGTCGCAGGCTTCGCCGAGAAATTCCAGACCCTGTGCCGGCAGCAATGGCGCGCGATCGCCAGTCAGCAGCCGCAACCCCAGCTGCATGGTGCACCCGGCATCGCCCGCACCGGTACCGCGGGCAAGTGCATCGATGGCGTCATCGTGCCGTCCGGCACGGTCATGCCCGGCGGCAATGCCCAGCTCCGGATGTGGCTTGCGCACGGCGCCTGGCATGCGCGATCAGTTCCTGCGCAGCGCCCGGTTCAGCGCCAGCGTGGACAGCAGCAGCAGCGCCGCGCCCGCATTGTGCGCAGTGGCAAGCCACAATGGAAAACCCTTCAGCACCATGCTGATGCCGATGGTCAGCTGCAGTGCCAGTGCAGCGAGCACGGCCGCGGCCGCAAAACGGCTGTTGCGTTCACGACGCGTGCGCCAGGTCATGAGGGCCGCGAACAGCAGCGCCAGCGTGGCAACCACCGCCCCCAGCCGGTGCACGAAATGAATAGCGACGCGCGCCGGAGATCCCAGCACCCCGCCTTCATAGTTGATGCCAAGCCCGCGCCACAGCACGAAGGCGTCGCGGAAGTCCGCCTGCGGCCACCACGCGGCCTGGCATTGCGGGAAGTCCGGACAGGCCACCGCGGCATAGTTGGTGCTGGTCCAGCCACCGAGCATGATCTGGAGGACCAGCGCGATCAGCGCCACCAGTGCAACGCGCTGCAGGAAATGTGGAGCCGGACGGACCAGCGCCGCTGCGCTGCCGCCGCCCATCGCGGAGCGCGTGCCCGACCACGGATCGGAAGATTTGCGCCGCAACGTCAGCCACAGCCACCACAGCATCGACAGGGTCGTGAGCCCGAAGATCAGATGCAGCGTGACGATCAGGGGCTTCAGCAGCAGCGTGACCGTCCACATGCCGAGCATTCCCTGGAAGATCACGAGGCCGAGCAGCGCCAGTGGCAATGCGACAGGCACCTCGAAATGCCGGCGCCAGCGCAGGGCGAGCACGACGATGACCATGATCAGCAGGCCGAGCGTCGACGCGCCATAGCGATGGATCATCTCGCGCCAGGCCTTGCCCAGGTGCAATGGCGAACCGGCGGTGCCCGCGTCGGCAGCCGCCGCTGCGGTCGGCGTTGCATGGCCATAGCAACCCGGCCAGTCCGGGCAACCCAGGCCAGCGTCGGACAGCCGCACATAAGCCCCGAACACAACCACACACAGGGCCAGCAGCATTGCCGCAAGTGCCAGACGTCGCAGGACCACGATGCGGTGCATTTGTCTATCCGATGTGCGAAAGCTTGAGCAGCTTCTTCATGTCTTCGAGCAGGCCGCGCGGATTCTCGCGCACGTCATAGCGCATCACGATATTGCCCTGTGGATCGACGACGAACAGCCAGTGATTCAGTTCTCCAGGGGGCAGTACCGACAGCAACTGCTCGGAAGGTTCGGCGTCGCTGACATCGTAGACTTTCAGTCCCTGGTGTTCCTTGTCGAGGTACGCCAGATCGCAGCAGTTCGCCAGTGTCAGGAAGGCGCGATTCACGCGTGACATTTCCTGGCCCAGCGACAGCCGCGTCTGGCGCGAGAACACCAGCGCCTGCCGGCAATCCGCATCGCAGCTGCCATTCCCCACATAGACCAGCGCCCACTTGCCCAGCAGTTTCTCGCCGCCTCCAGGCAACCGCTTCACCGGCTGCAGCAACTCCCCATGGTTGCTGCCGCCGGATGGCCGCCAGCCAACGCCGTAATACAGGATGAACGCAGCCGCCAGCGGCACGAAGAACAGTGCGACCAGGACCAGCAGCGTCTTGCGCTGCGATTTCGGAACTTCAGACATTTCTTCTCTTCAGGTTGAACCCGATGAACATGATCAGTGCCAGCAGTGCAAACGACCACCACTGGATGGCGTAGCCGTAATTGCGCTCGGGTGGGATGCCGGGTGGCTGCCAGTCACGAAGATACCCGGGACCCGACTCTGCATCCAGAAGCAGCACCGGCGTCAGCAGCGGCGTGCCCAGTGCCTGCTGCAACTGCTCACGGGTGGGAAAGCTGGTGACGCGCGGCCACGCCCCGTCTGCCGGAGCCTGCTGTCCGGAGACCATCCCCGCGACCGGCAGGCTGGATAGCCGGCCCGTAATGCGTTGCTGTCCCGCTGCCGCCAGCGTCACGTCCGGAAGACGGTCGCGATAGCCCGTGAAGGGAACCCAGCCGCGGTTCACCAGCAGGTGGCTGCCATCGGCCAGGCGCAACAGCGACAGCACCTCATATCCCGGCGCACCGTTGTGCGAAATGTTGTCGAGCAGGAACTGCCTGGCGTTATCAAACTCGCCACTGACCCGCACGCGCGTGAAGCGCGGCAGCCTTGCAAGCGTCGCGGCGCTGCTCTCGATGGCCGGCACGTCGGCCCGCGCGAATGCATTCCACTGCGCGCTTCGATATTCGCCACGGTGCCATTGCCAGAACCCGAGCGACACGAACAGCGGCACCACTGCTGCAGTAAGCAGGACGAAGTACCAGCGTGGTGCGAAGCGCAGTGTCAACTCATGCCTTCCGCCAGAAGGGGCGGCCTTTATAATCCACCGATGGATCTCGCCAGACTGCTCATCGTCGCCGCGCTCGTTGCCATCATCGGCAGCCTGGGCTCGGCATTGTTTCAACTGTCGCGCGGCACGGGCGACTCGCAGAAGATGCTGCGCGCGCTCACCTGGCGCATCGGGCTGTCAGTCGGTCTCTTTCTGCTGCTGCTGCTCGCGTGGCGGATGGGGTACATCCGGCCACACGGGCTGCAGTAATCCAGAAAAACTGTGCGCGGGCGTCAGATCCAGTAGACGAACACGAACAGGATCAGCCAGACCACGTCCACGAAATGCCAGTACCACGCCACCGCTTCGAAGGCGAAGTGGCGCTGCGGCGTGAAATGGCCATTCATGGTGCGCAGCCAGATTACCGTCAGCATGATCGCGCCGATCGTCACATGCAGGCCGTGGAAGCCGGTGAGCATGAAGAAGGTTGCACCGTAGATGCCCGTTGAAAGCCGCAGGCCCAGCTCGGTCCAGGCGTGGTGATATTCCTCGGCCTGCAGGCCGACGAAAAGAAAGCCGAGCAGGAACGTCGCGGCCAGGAAGATCTTGAGCACCGTGCGGTTGCCCGCACGCAGCGCGTGGTGCGCGATCGTGATCGTGACGCCAGACGTCAGCAGGATGGCCGTATTGACCGCCGGGAGGCCAAACGCCGGGATGGTCTCGAACGTGCCGTTCGCCTTGCCGCCGATCACACCCGGGCCGTTGGTGGGCCAGGCCGCGTCATAGTTCTGCCACAGCAGCAGCTTGTTGAAGATCTTCACGCCCTCGCCGGACAGCCAGGGCACCGACAGCTCGCGCGCATAGAAGAGCGCGCCGAAGAACACCGCAAAGAACAGCACCTCGGACATGATGAACCAGATCATTCCCATGCGGAACGAGCGGTCCACGTCGAGGTTGTAGATACCGGCCTCGCTTTCGTTGATCACCGTGCGGAACCAGAAGAAGAACAGCGCGAAGATCAGCAGCGCGCCGGGCAGGAAGGCCCAGGCGCTGGCCCACTCGTTCATGAAGGTCACGGCACCCACCATGAGCACGAACAGGCTCACCGACCCGAAGATGGGCCACGGGCTGCTGTGCGGGACGTAGTACTTGGACGGGTCGTGCGCGGTGTCTGTGCTCATTGGTTTAGCCGGGCTACCGGCCCTTGTGTGTCGTAAAAAGTGTAGGCCAGAGTGATGCGGTCGACGTACTTCGGCAGGGCCGGATCGACGAAGAAGCGTACGGGCATGTGCTTCATCTCACCCACGGCAAACTGCTGCGGTGTGAAACAGAAACATTCGGTCTTGCGGAAGAAGGCGGTGGCCTTGGACGGCGCCACATCGGGCACAGCCTGCGCCCAGGTCGCACGGCCGGTCTCATTGGTGGCGAGGAACTTTGCTTCGTAGAGCCGGCCAGGCTGCACCTTCATGCTGTGCACCTCGGGTTCGAATTTCCAGCTGCCGACGGTGGGCAGGTTGGCAATGAATTCCACAGTCACCAGCCGCGATGCGTCGACGCGGGTCGGCATGGCCGCCTCGCGCACCAGGTCCTTGCGGTTGCCGTAACCGGTGACGGCGCAGAACACGTCGTACAGCGGCACCAGGGCAAAGCCGAAGCCGAAGGCCCCCAGCGCTACGACGAGCAGCTTCAACGACAGCCTGCGATGCCGGTGTGCAGCGGATTTGCGGGGTGCGTCGCTCACTGGTGCTGGTTGACGAACGCCACGATGAAGCCGACATAGACCACGAAGGCGAACAGCGCCAGTTTCAGCGCCGTCCTGCGGACGCGGCGGCGCTGCTCTGCGACTTCCGCCGGTGTCTGGTCGGTTTGCGTGATGGTGCCCATATCAGTGACTGATGGTGCCGCGCGCGATCACTTCAGCCGACGGCGCATCCGCCCAGCTGTGGTACGGCGCCGGCGACGGCAGTTCCCACTCCAGGCCATGCGAGCCTTCCCAGACGCGATTGGTCGCCTTCTGGCCGCCCTTCACGCACTGCCAGATGGCCAGCGGGAACAGCAGCTGCGACACGCCAAAGCCGAACCCGCCCAGCGAGGAAATCATGTTCCATTCAGAAAACTGTGCGGAGTAGTCGGGAATACGCCGCGGCATGCCGGCCAGACCCAGGAAATGCTGCGGGAAGAACAGCACGTTCACGAAGATAACCGACAGCCAGAAATGCCACTTGGCCAACGCCATGTTGTACATGTTGCCGGTCCACTTCGGCAGCCAGTAATACACGCCGGCCATGATCGAGAAGACCGCCCCCGGCACCAGCACATAGTGGAAATGCGCCACCACGAAATAGGTGTCGTGGTACTGGAAGTCGGCCGGCACGATCGCGAGCATCAGGCCCGAAAAGCCGCCGATGGTGAACAGGAACAGGAATGCCACCGCGAACAGCATCGGCGGCTCGAAGGTGATCGAGCCCTTCCACATCGTGGCGGTCCAGTTGAACACCTTCACGCCTGTGGGCACCGCGATCAGCATCGTGGTCAGCATGAAGAACAGCTGGCCGGCCAGCGGCATGCCGACCGTGAACATGTGATGCGCCCAGACGATGACCGACAGGAAGCCGATCGACGCGGTGGCATACACCATCGATTCGTAGCCGAAGAGCGGCTTGCGCGAGAAGGTGGGAATGATCTCGGACACGACGCCGAACGCCGGCAGGATCAGGATGTACACCTCGGGATGCCCGAAGAACCAGAAGATGTGCTGGAACATCACCGGGTCGCCACCGCCCGCGGCATTGAAGAACGTGGTGCCAAAGAAGTGGTCCGTCAGCAGCATCGTCACGGCGCCGGCGAGCACCGGCATCACCAGGATGAGCAGGTACGCGGTGATCAGCCATGTCCAGCAGAACAGGGGCATGCGCAGCAGCGTCACGCCGGGAGCACGCATGTTCATCAGCGTGACGATCACGTTGATGGCGCCCATGATCGACGAGATACCCATCATGTGGATGGCAAAGATCGCCATCGGGAAGCTGTCACCGCCCTGCAATGACAGCGGTGGATACAGCGTCCACCCGCCAGCCGGCGAACCGCTCTGCAGGAAT
>JBDSGY010000292.1:0-7606 GCA_039918755.1 Steroidobacteraceae bacterium | reverse complement strand
GGAAGTGTAGCGGTATCATGCGTCGATGCAGCGTGCGCTGGTCATAATGGCCGTATTCCTGTTGGTGGTGGTGGCGCTGGGCGTCGGCACGCTGGCATCGCACTGGCCGTTCTGGAATCGCGCCTGGCAGTGGCAGCAGGCAGAAAACGGGTGGCCGGAAAGCCTGCCCGGCCCGACCCGGGTCTTGCGCGGCGGCCGGACTGCCCTGTCAATTGATCTGGAGGCCGACGCGACACTGACCGGGATCGCCGGCAGTGCATCCACGCGCCTCCTTCTGCAGGCCGGCGCCAATGGTCGCGGCAGTGCCGCTTTCGCCGCTGGCGAGAGTGTCGAATCGATGGTGGACGGACGGGGTCTCGCCGCGGGTCTGCTGGCCCCTTTGTATGGCATCCTGGGTCGCAGCCATCCCGGGCTGCTCGACATGCCGCTGGGCGCGTACCTCAGCAAGTGGCGCGGGATGCCACGCGGTGCGGTCACGCCACGCCAGTTGCTGTGGCAGATGAGCGGATTTCCTGCGGGACCGTTTCGGCCGCTGAATCCAGCCAATCTCCGGGCCCAGCTGGCTTCCGGTCCGGATTTCGAGCGTGCCGCGTTGCATTGGCAGCCCAACTATCCACCTGGCTCACATTTCGAACCTTCGCCCGTGAACGCGCAATTGCTGGCGTTGCTGGCAGCAAGGCTTGACGCTACGCCGTACGCCCAGCTCCTGGAGCAGCGGCTGTGGTCGCAGTTTGCGGCCGGCGATGCGGTCGTGTTGCTGGATCGGCCACGAGGCGACATCGCGGCACACTGCTGCATGACAGCCGCTGCTGCCGACTGGTTGCGACTGGGGCTGCTGCTGGCCAGCGACGGCAGGATTGGCGCACGGCAGCTGTTGCCATCGGGTCTTGTGGCCGCAATGACGGAGGACTCTCCCGTGCATGCCGGCTTTGGCCTGGGTTATCGCCTGGCCGCGGACTCTTCCGGCGGGCGCATCCTTATTCTGGAAACCACTGGCCGGCAGTTGCTCATCTCGCCCACAGCGCGCCGCGCAGTGCTGTGGGTGGGAGAGGGCGCGCCCCCTGCTTTGCATCGACTGCTCGCCCTGCTGCAAGCAGGGGCAGTGACAGCGCGATGACGAAATAGTTCCGGCACTAAACAGCTGACTGCGATCTGAAGCGAATGCAATAATCCGCGCAATATGGCCGAAGCGCGCACAGTAGTAACCGGAATCAGCGTAGCCGTCGCACTTGTGTGCGCGGGCTGGGCTGTTTATGCAGTCAAGCACAAGCCCGCAGCGGGTGGACCACCGGGGGCGCAGGTTCGCCAGCAGGGTCCGGGAGGAGGCCGCCCCGGCGCAGGCCGGGTGGCACCCGTCGTGCAGGTCATCACGGCGGCGGTGCAGAACCGTTCCATCAATGTCGGCATCGAAGCCATTGGCACCGCCAATTCCAATGAAGCGGTGAACGTCAGCACCAAGACCAGCAACATCGTCACCGCCATCCACTTCAGTGATGGCCAGAAGGTGAACGCCGGCCAGGTGCTGGTGGAACTCGACCGAGACCAGGCGGTGGCGGACCTTGCCGCCACGACGGCGGCATTCGAAGAAAGCCGCAGCCAGTTCAATCGCAGTCGCGAGCTGTTCGCTACCCAGGCCTTGTCGAAGGCGCAGTACGAACAGCTCGAAGCCACGATGAAGGCCAATGAAGCACGTGTGGCGGCCTCGCGCGCGCGGTTGGCCGACACGTACATCCGCGCCCCATTTGCGGGCCGCGTTGGTCTGCGTCGCGTGAGCGTCGGCGCGTTGATCAGTCCCGGCACCGTCATCACCACCCTCGACGACACCAGTTCCATCAAGGTCGACTTCGCCGTGCCGGAACTCAACGTCGGCAATCTGCGCGCCGGTCAGCTGGTGCAGGCGCGCACCGTCGCCTATCCCGGTCGCAAGTTCACCGGCCGCGTGCTGAGTGTCGATTCACGCGTGGATTCCGCCACCCGCGCCGTGACGGTGCGTGCCGTAGTCCCCAACCAGGATTCCGCGCTCAAGCCTGGCATGTTCCTGACGGTGGAGCTGGCGCAGGAACAGCGCCCCGGCCTCGTCGTTCCGGAAGAGGCGCTGGTGCCCGAGCAGGCGCGCCAGTTCGTCTATGTGATCGACGGCGCCGTGGTCAGAAAGCGCGAAGTCATGCTGGGCCGGCGCGAGCCGGGCTTCGTGGAGGTCACCAATGGCCTGGTTGCCGGCAACCGCGTGGTGGTGGAAGGCACGCTCAAGCTGCGCGATGGCGACGGTGTGCGTGAAATGAATGTGGGCGCGCCAGCCGTCGCTCCGGGATCTGGCCGCCCTGCGGCGCCGGCCAGTGCTGGGGCAGCACCCTCGTCATGAACATTTCCGAGGTCTCCATCCGGCGACCAGTGTTCGCCACCGTCCTGTCGCTGCTGCTGCTGATCGTCGGAATCATGGCCACGCTGCGGCTGTCGATCCGGGAATATCCCGATATTTCGCAGCCGGTGGTCAGCATCAATGTGAACTATCGCGGCGCCAACGCCGCGGTCATTGAAACCCGTGTCACGCAGCTGATCGAGAACGAGGTCGCCGGCCTCGAAGGCGTGGACAAGCTCACCTCGCAGAGCCGCGACGAGCGCGCGTCGATCAGCGTGCAGTTCAATGCCGACCGCGACATCGACTCCGCCGCCAACGACGTGCGCGACCGCATCACGCGCATCATGGCGCGCCTGCCGGACGAAGCCGACCCCCCGCAGATCGAGAAAGTGGAAAGCGGCTCCGATCCGGTGCTGATGATCATCCTCTCCAGCAGCCAGCGCAACGGACTGCAGCTCACGGACTTTGCCGAGCGTTACCTGGTCGACCGCGTCGGCGCGGTGCCCGGCGTCGCCAATGTGCAGATCAATGGCGGCCGCCGCTATGCCATGCGCGTGTGGCTCGACCGCGGCGCCATGGCGGCCCGGCAGATAGCCATCACCGACATCGAGGCCGCGCTGCGCGCCGAGAACATCGAATTGCCCGCCGGACGGATCGAGTCGCGGCAACGTGAATTCACGCTCCGCACCGACACCTCGATGCGCACCGAAGCCGACTTCCGCAATCTGACGGTGGGTCGGGGCGTGGATGGTTATCTGGTGCGGCTGGGCGAGGTCGCCACCGTGCAGATGGCAGCCGAGAACCAGCGCAGCGGCTCGGCCACCAATGACGGTCCCGCGTTGCTGCTGCCGGTCACCGCACTGTCCACCGCCAATGTTCTTGAGGTGGCCTCGGCCGTCAAGAAGGAAATGGCGCTGATCCGCGATACCCTGCCGAAGGACATCCAGTTCGAGGTCAACATCGACAACTCGGTGTTCATCCTCGAGTCGATGAAGAAGGTGATGATGGCGCTGGCCGAAACCGGCGTCATCGTGCTGCTGGTCATCTTCCTGTTCCTGGGCAGCGTGCGCGCCACGCTGATTCCCGCGGCGACGATTCCGGTTTCCATTCTGGCCGCCACCATCGTGATGGCGGCGCTGAACTACTCGATCAACACACTGACGCTGCTGGGCGCAGTACTCGCCATCGGCCTGGTGGTCGACGACGCCATCGTCGTGCTCGAAAACATCGTGCGCCGTATCGAGGAAGGCGAGCCGCCGCTGCTGGCTGCCATGAACGGCAGCCGCGAGATCAGCTTCGCGGTGGTCGCCACCACGATGGTGCTGGTGGCGGTATTCCTGCCCATCTCGTATCTGCAGGGCACGGTGGGCAAGCTGTTCAGCGAGTTCGGTGTCTCCGTGGCTGCTGCGGTCGTGTTCTCGGCGCTCGTTGCGCTGACGCTGACGCCGATGATGACTTCGAAGCTGTTCGCCAAGGGCATCCATCGCGGCCGTTTCGCGAGTTCGGTCGACGACGCCTTCAAGTCGTTTGCGACGATGTACAGCAATCTGCTGCGCTGGTCGCTGGGCGGGGCACGCCCGGTGCTGCTGCTGTCATTCGCCGGCATTTCCGCGGCAATGGCCATTTCGCTGCTGGTGGCCGGCTGGCCTTGGTCCGGCATGCGGCTGCCGCAGGAGCTGGCACCGCAGGAAGACCGCGGGCGCATCCAGATATTCGTGCAGGCGCCCGAAGGATCGAGTCTGGAATACACCCAGCGCCAGCTGGATGTGGTGGCGGCGATCGCTACGGATGAAGTGGATCGTGGCAACGCTTCGCGCGTAATCCAGCGCACCGGCAACTTCAACAGCCAGGCTGCGGTGAATTCCGGCATGGTGATGCTGCCGCTGAAACTGTGGGGCGAACGCCCGGATTCTGCCGCCGCCATCGTGCGCCGCATGCAGCAGCGCACGCAGGATATCCCCGGCGCACGCGTGATCCCGCGCACCCCTGGCGGACTTGGCGGCAACGGCAAGCCGGTGCAGATCGTGCTGCAGGGGCAGGAATATTCGGCACTAGCCAAGGTTGCGGATCGGGTCATGGCGGCGGCTGCCATGAATCCAGGCCTCTCGAACCTGGAAGTCGACTACCAGGAGCGGCAGCCACAGCTGCTGGTGGGCATCGATCGCAACAAGGCGGCCGATCTTGGCGTGTCGCTGGGCAATGTCGCGCGTGCGCTCGAGACCATGCTGGGATCGCGCGTGGTAACCACTTTCCAGATGGGCGGCGACGAGTACAACGTGGTGCTGCAGGCGCGTGACGAGCAGCGCTCTTCGGTCAATGATCTGGACAACATCTACGTGCGTTCCGACAAGACCCGCGAGCTCGTGCCCCTGGCAAGCGTGGTGACCGTGTCGGAAACCGGCGCTGCCTCCGAGCTGCGACGCTTCAACCGCACGCGTTCGGTGACCGTTACGGCGAACCTCGCCGCCGGCTATTCGCTGGGCGAGGCGCTCGAGTACATGGGCCAGGTCGTGCGCGAGCAGCAGCAGGATGTGCCGGTGCAGATCGACTACGACGGCGAATCGCGTGAGCTCAAGCGCGCCTCTGGCGGTCTGCTGCTGACCTTCGCCTTCGCGATGCTGATCGTCTATCTCGTGCTGGCCGCGCAGTTCGAAAGCTTCGTGCATCCGCTCGTCATTCTGGCTGCCGTGCCGATGGCGCTCACCGGAGCCCTGTTCGGGCTGTGGCTGTTCGGATCGTCGCTGAATATCTTCAGCCAGATCGGCGCGGTCATGCTGATCGGCATTGCCAGCAAGAACGGCATCCTGATCGTCGAATTCGCCAACCAGTTGCGCGATCGCGGCAGTGAATTTGTCGAAGCGACCATCGAGGCGGCCACCGCGCGCCTGCGGCCAGTGCTGATGACTACCCTGGCGACGGCCGCCGGCGCGGTGCCGCTCATGATCGCCACCGGGGCCGGTGCCGAGAGCCGCCAGTCCATCGGCGCGACGGTCTTTTTCGGTTCGGTATTCGCGGTGGCGCTGACGCTGTTCGTGGTGCCGGCGTTGTATGTAAAGATCGCCCGCAACACGCGGTCCCCGCAGTACCTGTCCCGGATCATCGACCGGCTCCGTGGCGCCGAGCGGCCGTCACCGGCAGGCGAACCCGCCGCTCCGGCGACGCCCGCGACCCCCGTCTAGCGGGGCGGGCGGGCCACCCGGGCTCGCGCAGGCCACCAGCGCGTTCCCTCGGCGGAGATGCCACGGGCCGGTGGTTGGACGGTAGAATCGGTTCCCCGCCGGGCCCTACGCCACGGCACGGAAACCATGGCCGTCACCCCCTACAAACAACTGGAACAGGAGTGGCAGCGCCTGCATGCCTTCAGTGGCGCGCTGTCGCTGCTGCGCTGGGACGCGGCCGTCATGATGCCGCGCGGCAGCGCCGACGTGCGCGGCGAGCAGCTTGCTGCGATCGAGACCGAACAGCATGCATTGCTCACTTCGCCCAAGGTGAGCCGGCTGCTCGACCGTGCCCAGGCCGGCAGTGCAGAGCTTGATGCATGGCAGGTCGCCAACCTGCGCGAGATGCTGCGCCAGCGCGACCACGCCATCGCGACGCCGGTGTCCCTGATCTCGCGGCTGGCGCGCGCCACCTCGGTGGCCGAGGTGCGCTGGGCCGAGGCGCGTGAGAAGCAGGACTTCAGCATCTTCGCGCCGCACCTGGAAGAAGTGCTGCAGCTGGTGCGCGACAAGGCGGCGCTGCTTGGCCAGGCGCGCAACCTGGGCCCGTATGACGCGCTCATGGACGGCTACACGCCCGGCATGCGCAGTGCCGAGATCGACACTGTGTTCAAGGCGCTGGCGCGCCGGTTGCCGTCACTGATCCGCGAAGCCATCGAACGGCAGGCATCGGTGCAGGCCTCGCCCATCGCGGGAAAGTTTTCCAGTGGCAAGCAGCGCGCGCTGATCACCGAAGTGATGAAGGCGTTTGGATTTCCGTTCGACCGCGGGCGACTCGACGAAAGCGATCATCCGTTCACCGCAGGCGTGGCCGGCGACATCCGCGTCACCACCAAGCTCGACCCGGCCGATCCCTTCAAGGGCCTGCTGGCCGCGCTGCATGAGACCGGCCATGCGCTTTATGACATGGGCGTGCCGCGTGAATGGCGCGGCCAGCCGGTGGGCAAGGAGCGTGGCACTGCGCTGGAAGAAAGCCAGTCCCTGCTGATCGAGATGATCATCTGCCGCAGCCGGCCATTCCTCGCCTACCTTCGGCCCCTGCTGGAAAAGCATTTTGGCGTCAGCGGTGCGGAATGGGAGCCGGGCAATCTGTATCGACTGCTGACCCAGGTGCGCCGCAGTGCCATCCGCGTGGATGCAGATGAACTCACGTACATCATGCACATCCTGCTGCGCTACGGCATCGAGAAGGACCTGATGGACGGCAAGCTCGCGGTGCGCGACCTGCCCGAAGCGTGGAACCACGGCATGCGCGACAGGCTGGACCTGACACCGGCGAACGCAGCGGAAGGGTGCCTGCAGGACGTGCACTGGGCGCATGGCGCCTTCGGCTATTTCCCCTCGTATGCCATCGGCGCCGTCATCGCTGCGCAGCTTTACGAAAGCATGCGCGCGGCCACACCCGATCTGGACGCCCGCATCGAGCGCGGGGATCTGTCGGCAGTGGCCAACTGGCTGGCGAGCAAGGTGCACGCAGAGGGCGCAAGGCTCCCGCCGCGCGAACTCGTGCACCACGCCACCGGCAAGGCGCTTACCGCAGCCGCATCCCTGCGCTATCTCGAAGCGCGCTACCTCGAGGAAGCCCGATGAGCGCACCTGCTATCGCGCTGCCGCTGTCGGCAACCAAGCGCAAGCTCGGCGCACAGTTGCGCGGCCTCGTCGGCAAGGCCATCGAGGATTACGCGATGATTGCCGAAGGCGACCGCGTGATGGTGTGCCTCTCCGGCGGCAAGGATTCCTACACGCTGCTCGACATGCTGATGTCACTGCAACGCAGTGCACCGGTGAACTTTTCCCTGATCGCCGTCAATCTGGATCAGAAGCAGCCAGACTTTCCCGCGGCGGTGCTGCCGGACTACCTGCGCTCGCTGGACGTGGATTTCCACATCATCGAGCAGGACACCTACAGTGTCGTCAAGCGCTTGATCCCGGAAGGCCGCACCATGTGCAGCCTGTGCTCGCGCATGCGCCGCGGCGCCCTGTATCGGTACGCGGTCGAGAATGGCATCACGAAGGTGGCGCTCGGCCA
>JBDSGY010000291.1:0-3416 GCA_039918755.1 Steroidobacteraceae bacterium | reverse complement strand
CCGTGGCCTACACGCGCCAGCCTGCCGGTCGTCTGCAGCGCCTCTCTGTTGCGGTGCTGATCGATAATCTGCGCGCGACGGCTGCCGACGGCAAGGTTGCGGAAACCCCGCTGAATGAAGAGCAGCTGGCGCGCATCAACACGCTCGTCCGCGACGCGGTTGGTTTCGATGAGGCTCGCGGCGATCGCGTGTCCGTGGTCAACCAGAGTTTCCTGGCCGAGCCGGCGGCGGTTGCGGAAGAACTCACTGGACCATCCATCTGGGACCGCCCGATGGTGCGCGACATTGCCAAACTCTTTGCTGGGCTCGTGGTGCTGGTCCTGCTGCTGCTGATGGTAGTGCGGCCGTTGGTCACGAACCTGACTGCGGCAACGAAGGTCATGCTGATGCCCGCCCCGTTGCCGGCCGGTGCAGGCGAGGGCGCGCCGGGCACCGCCGCGGCATCGCGCCCTGGGTCGGCGATTGCCTATGAACAGCAGATCGCACAGGCACGCAGCCTGGTTGCGAAGGATCCTGCGCGGGTCGCGCAGGTGGTGAAGGAATGGGTCCAGAAGGATGACTAGGAGTGAGCGTGGCGCAGCTTGACATGCCTGCCGGCAACGACATCAAGGTTCAGCCCTGGAGTGCCCCCGCGATCGGTGCGACCGGTGCAGTCCGGGTCAGGAAGCCGCAGGAACTGCAGGGTGGCGAGCGTCGTGCCTGGCACGATGCGGAGATCGCAGGTCGCGCGGCAGGCCTTGAAGCCGCACGCGCTGAGATCGATGCGCGCGTGCAGCAACTGGCCAGCGCGGCAGCCCGGCTGGAGCTGGTGCTGCAGACGCTGTCACGGCCGCTGGCCCACCTGGACGACACCGTGCACGAGCAGATCGTCACGCTGGCCGCGGCACTGGCGCGCGGATTGCTGCGTCGTGAACTGCGGGCGGAACCCACGCAGATCATTGGCATCGTCCGCGACACCGTCGCGCTGCTGCCCGCCAGCGCGCGTGGCGTGCGCGTGCTGCTCCACCCCGAGGATGCCGCGCTGGTGCGTGAAAAGCTGACCACGGCCGGCCCCGAACAGGCCTGGTCCATCGTCGATGATCCCGTGCTGTCGCGCGGCGATTGCCGGGTGCACACCGACTACGCGCAGATCGATGCGCGTGTCGAAACGCGATTGCATGAAGCGCTCACGCTGCTGCTGGGTGATGAGCGCAGTGCGCAGCGCAATGAAGGTGATGCATGACCGCACTGCGCCGTCCATCCGCGCCCTGGCGCGAACAGCTGCAGCGGTCGATCCGCACGGCTGCCACCCTGCCGCCGCCGCCGGTGGAGGGACAACTGACGCGCATGATCGGACTGACCCTGGAGGCCGTCGGTTGCCAGGCCGCAATCGGTGACCGCTGCGAAGTGATGGCCAATGACGGCGCGTCCATCGAAGCGGAGGTCGTGGGATTCTCGGGCGACCGGCTGTACCTGATGCCCACTGGCGATGTGCATGGCGTGAAGCCCAGTGCGCGCGTCATCCCGCGTCCGGGGGCAGATTTCGTGCGCGTAGGCCCCGAATTGCTGGGCCGCGTGATCGACGCTGCCGGCCAGCCACTGGACGGTCGTGGCCCCATCTATGCGGAGGATCGGACGCGCCTTGCAGGCGTGCCGATGAACCCGCTGCAGCGCGCCCCCATCGAGCGAACGCTCGATGTGGGTGTGCGCGCCATCAATTCATTGCTTACCGTGGGACGCGGCCAGCGCATCGGCCTGTTCGCAGGTTCGGGCGTGGGCAAGAGCGTGCTGCTTGGCATGATGGCCCGTTACACCGAGGCGGATGTGATTGTGGTCGGCCTGATCGGCGAGCGTGGCCGCGAGGTGAAGGAATTCATCGACAAGATCCTGGGCGAGGCAGGGCGCGCACGTTCGGTGGTGGTCGCGGCGCCGGCGGACAGCCCGCCGCTGATGCGCATGCATGGCGCCTCGATGGCCACCGCCATTGCAGAATATTTCCGCGACCAGGGGCAGAACGTGCTGCTGATCATGGATTCGCTCACGCGCTATGCGCAGGCGCAGCGGGAGATCGGTCTCGCCATCGGCGAGGCGCCGGCCACCAAGGGTTATCCGCCGTCGGTGTTTGCACGGCTGCCACAGCTGGTGGAGCGCGCGGGCAACTCGTCGCCGGACAGCGGATCCATCACGGCCTTCTACACCGTGCTCACCGAGGGTGACGATCAACAGGACCCGATCGCCGATGCGGCGCGCGCCATTCTCGACGGGCATATCGTGCTGTCGCGCAGGATCGCGGAAGGCGGGCAGTATCCCGCCATCGACGTGGAAGCCTCGATCAGCCGCGTGATGCATGACATCGTGCCGGCAGCGCAGCTGCAGCAGGCACGGCGGCTGAAGCAGTTGCTGTCCACCTATGAACAGAATCGCGACCTGATCGCCATCGGCGCCTATCAGGCCGGCGCCGATCCGCGCGTGGATGCAGCCATTGCCGCGCAGGCGGGCATCCGCGAATTCCTTCACCAGGACCTGCATGAGCGTGTTTCGCTGACCGACAGCGTGATGCAGCTCGACAGCCTGATCGGCATGACCTGATGACCCGGTCCGAACGCATGGCTCCGGTGCAGAAGGTGCTCGGCGGCACGGAGCGCGATCGCGCCCGTGACCTGGGCACCGCGCAGCAGGCGCTCAGCGCCGCTGAATCGAAGCTGCAGGATCTGCGGCAGTACTACGATGACTATCAGAAGGGCTTTCAGCAAAGCGCAAGGGCAGGGCAGAACGCGCTGCGGCTGTGGGATTACCAGCTCTTTCTGGCGCGGCTGGAAACTGCCGTGAAACAGCAGGAGCAGGTGGTTGCGCAGGCCCGCGCAGGCGTTGCCGGCAGTACCCAGCGCTGGCAGAGCGCGGCCCGGCGCGTGAAGGCGGTGGACTCGGTGGTCGACAAGTGGCAGCAGGACGACCGGCGCCACACGGACCGCCTCGAACAAAAAGAAACCGACGAACGTGCATCACGTCGTGCGGCGAACAGGACTGGAACGGAGCAGGAATGACAGCAGCAGGACCCATTGGATCGTCACCGCCAGGCGCAACGCCGCAGACCGCAGCAGACTGTGCCGCGCCGGATGATCAGTCTGGCGCAGATTTCACTGCGGCGCTGGCGGAGGCCGTGGCTCCGGCAGCCACGACAGCGGCGGACGCTCCCGCGCAGATCGTTGCGGAAGATCCGCAGGCGGCTGTGCCGGATGGCACCCAGTCTGATGCGGCACTGGCCTGGATGGCCGGCATGCTGAATGAGATACGACTGCCCGAGCTACCGGAACCGGTGGCTTGCGTGAATGTCGAAGAGGGCGCCGCTGCCGCCGTCCAGGGCGCGCAGTTTGCCCCGGGCATTCCGCTGGCCTTGACGAAGAGTGCAGGCGCAAATGCAGGTACTGCCGCAAAAG
>JBDSGY010000290.1:0-3882 GCA_039918755.1 Steroidobacteraceae bacterium | reverse complement strand
AGGTCGAATGGCGCGTCTGGCGCAGGTGAGGCGGCGGGATTTGGCTCGACGATCAGGATGCGCGACGCATCGATCCGTGCACGCGTGGCCAGCAGCAATGCCAGCGTGGCGCCGACGATGCCACCGCCAACAATCGCGACCTCGGCGCGTTCGTTCATCGCCCGCCTCCGGGCGGGCCCAGCGGCAGGCCGCGCGTCAGTCGCGGGCTGCGTGCGCCGAAACCCAGACTGACGCGGCTCAGCGCGCGCTTTGCCGGTGGCAGCAGGTCAAACAGCAGCATCCCTGCGTCGCGCGCGGCGGCGGCAAGCGGATGGCCGCTCGAGAACACGCGCACCAGCGTATCGGTGAAGCCGATCACTCCGGCACGGTCGGTGACACGGCCCGCGGCGTACTGCGCCAGCAGTTCCGGCGCCGCGATATCCCCGGCTTCAGACACCGCCTTCGACAGCAGGTCAGCGAGCTCTGCGGCATCGCGCAGCCCGAGATTGAATCCCTGGCCCGCGACGGGATGCAGCGACTGCGCCGCATTGCCGAGCAGCACGATGCGCGGGGCCACACTGCCTTCACTGCGCGACAGTGACAGAGGATAGCGGCCGCGATGCCCGAGCTGCAGCGCACGGCCCGCGCGCCAGCCGAAAGCATCCTGCCACGCGTGCATGAACTGTGCGGCCGGCAACTGCATCAGCCTGTCGGCGTCCGCTGGACGCGCGGCCCACACCAGCGTGCGCCAGGACGAGCTGCCTGCGACACGCAGCGGCAGCAGCGCCATGGGTCCGGCGGCGGTGAACCGCTCGTATGCCACGCCATCGTTGGCCTGGTCGCTGCGCAGGCTGGCGACAATCGCAACCTGCTCATAGTCATCGACCGTCGCCCCGAGACCCGCGGCCGCCCGCACCAGCGACTGCGCACCATCTGCCGCAACCACCAGCGCAGCGGTGATGGACATCGGTTCACCGGCTTGCTCCAACTCCAGCAGCGCCATGTCCGTGCCGACATGCAATGACTGCAGGCGCGCCGGCATGAAAGGCGTGACATTCGGCGCCGCGCCCAGCGCACGCCACAGTTCGCGACCCAGCACGCGATTGGGGACCACATACCCCAGCGCTTCCTGCCCGAACTCGCGCGCAGTGAGCCGCGCGAATGCATAGCGGCCGGCATCGGACACGTGGATGGCCTCGATGGGCGCGGCGTCGGGACGCAACGCCTGCCAGAGACCCAGTGCCTCGAAGACGCGGCGGCTGGCATTGCCCAGCGCCGTGGTGCGCTCGTCGAAGCTTGGCTGTGCAGCGCTGTCCGGCGCGTGGGCCTCGATGAGCGCGACCCGGAGTGGCAATGTGCGCAGCGCAGCGGCAAGGCTCGCCCCCACCAGCCCGCCACCGACGACGGCGATATCGAAATGCTGCGGAGGTATGTTCACATCAGGCCGACATGGCCGCTTCGACTTCATCCGGATCGCTTGGCACATCGCCGGTCAGCATTTCACACCCCGATGCCGTGACCAGCACATCGTCCTCGATGCGGATACCGATATTCCAGAAGCGCTTCGGCACGCCGCGTGAACCGGCCGGTATGTAAATGCCCGGCTCCACCGTCATGACCATGCCCGGCTCGAGCACCCGCCATTCGTCGCCGACCTTGTAGTCGCCGACGTCATGCACGTCCAGCCCGAGCCAGTGCCCGGTGCGATGCATGTAAAAGCGCCGATAGGCGCCCTCCTTGATGAGCTTCGGCACGCGTCCCTTCAGCAGACCGATGGTCACCAGGCCCTGGGTGATCGCCTGCACGGCTGCTTCGTGGGCCTGGTTCCAGTGATTGCCCGGCCTGGTGGCGGCAATGGCGGCCTGCTGCGCCTTGAACACCACTTCATAGACTTCCCGCTGTGCCGGGGAGAAACGGCCATTCACCGGCCAGGTGCGCGTGATGTCCGAGGCGTAATACTGATATTCACAACCCGCATCCACCAGCAGCAGGTCGCCATCGACGAGCCGCGCATCATTCTCGTGATAATGCAGGATGCAGGAATTGGCGCCACCGCCGCAGATTGGCTGGTAGGAAGCCGTGGCATTGTGCCGGCCGTATTCATGCATGAGCTCGGCGGCGATTTCAAATTCGTAACGGCCCGGCTGCGTGTGCCGCATCGCACGCAACTGCGCCGCGGCCGCAATGCGCCCGGACTCACGCATCAGCCCGGCTTCGGAACGGCTCTTGTACAGGCGCATGTCATGCAGCACATGGTCGAGCGCGATCATTTCCTGCGGCGGATGCCGACCATGGCGCGCCTGACCCCGCAGGGTCTGCAGCCAGCCGAGCACCTTCTGGTCGAACTCCGGATGCGTACCCATCGCGTAGTACACGCGCTCCCGGTTTTCCATGAGTCCCGGCAGGATCTCGTCGAGGTCGGAAATGGGAAAGGCGTCATCGGCCGCGAACTTTTCCACGGCGCCGTCGGGACCGGCGCGGCGCCCGTGCCAGGTCTCCATCAAAGGGTCGCGATCGCGAACGAAGAGGATGTATTCCGCGGCCTCCCGGCCAGGCACGAGCACCGCAACCGCCTCGGGCTCCGTGAATCCGGTCAGATAGTAGAAGTCGCTATCCTGCCGGTAGGGGTGCTCAACGTCGTTGTTGCGGATGCGGATCGGTGCTGCGGGCACGATGGCGATGCCATTGCGTCCCATCAGCCGCGCCAGCTGCTTGCGACGCCGCGCAAACTCGGCATTGGTGGTCTTGAGCGCAGCGGCCCGCGCCACGACTCCCGGTGATCCGGCCTGCCGCGCCTTCAATGCAGCATTTCCCTGGGCTGGCGCGGAGGCGGATCGCGGAGCGGTTGCAGCTGTTCATAGAGAAGCTGCACCCCCACGCGCACGAACTCGACCAGCTCCGCGTATGCGGCCTCATTGGACTCTTCGGTATCGTCCGGGTCCACGTCCACATGCGTGATCTCGGTCATGTCGCGCAGCACTTCGGCGGCTTCACCCTGCAGGGCCGAGGCATCGGTCACTGCGACTCCGGTTCCGAGGCCGTAGAGGAATCCCTGGCACCATTCGCCGAGCGCCCCGGTGCGCTCGGCGATCGGGTCGTCATCGGAAGGCAGCAGGGGCTGAAACGACAGGTCGCTGTCTGCCAGCGCGCCACGCGTGGCATCGAACACTGCCTGCAGGCTCTCGGCGGCGTCCCGCGCGGCCCGGCCGTCCGGCAATATTTCCGCCAGCCATTCGTCCAGCGTGCAGCCGGTAGCACATAAAGAGCCAACCAGCGTGCCATGGGCCTCGGCGGCGTCCGAAAGCGCGCGCGACTGCGTCAGTGCGCGCTGCAGTTCAACGAATGTGCGGGTGGAAAGCGCCATCGGGCCAGATTATGCCTCAACGTTTCGCGCCGTGATTGACCCCTCGCCTGCCCGGCGGCACTATTACCCGCACATGAGCCAGAACAAACAGCACACCGCGGTGGAAACCGAACTGCAGCGACTGGAAGTGCGCGTGGGCGAAATGCTGACGCTCATCCAACAGCTCACTGAAGAAAACCGCGCCCTGCGTCATCGACAGGACAATCTCGCCGGTGAACGCGCCGCGCTGCTGCAGAAGAACGAGCAGGTGCGCGCCAGCGTCGAAGCAATGATTGGCCGTCTGCGCCTGCTGGAAAGCGGCGTATGAGCTCGGGCGCTGCCGAACCGGTCAGCGTCCAGATACTCGACAAGGAATACCTGATTGCCTGTCCGCCCGAAGAACGGGAAGACCTGCAGAAGGCCGCCGCCTTGCTTGCCGCCCGGCTGAAGGAAATCCGCGAAGCCGGCAAGGTCATCGGCACGGAGCGTTCCCTGGTCATGGTGGCGCTTAACATGGCCAATGAACTGGCCAAGCTGCAGGCGCGCGACGAGCATCGCGG
>JBDSGY010000289.1:0-10021 GCA_039918755.1 Steroidobacteraceae bacterium | reverse complement strand
CGGCACCATGATCACGCAGGCGTCTGCGCTGCATAACCTCGAAGCCATCTTCAATCATGGCTTCCGGTTGACGCAGGACGACCGCTTCTGCTCGTGGCTGCCTTACTACCATGACATGGGTCTGGTGGGCATCGTGCTGGGCTGCATGGCAACGCAGCGTTCCTGCGATTTCATGGGTTCGCGCGAATTCGCCATGCGGCCGCGACTGTGGTTGAAACTGCTGTCCCAGAACCGCACCACGATTTCGTTCAGCCCGCCGTTCGGCTATGCACTGGCGGCACGCCGGATTACGGCCAAGGACACCGAGTCGCTCGACCTTTCCGCGTGGCGCGTGGCGGGCGTCGGTGCCGAAATGATCCATCCCGAATGGCTGAATGCCTTTGCCGAGGCGCTGGCGCCCGCGGGCTTCAAGCCTTCAGCGTTCCTGCCTTGCTATGGCATGGCAGAGTGCGCGCTGGCGGTCAGCTTCGCGCCCATCGGCGGTGGCATGCAGATCGATTACATCGACGGCGACCTGCTGTCCGACACGGGCGAGGCGCTGCCGCTGGAAGAGGGTTCGCCTTCGCGTCGCAAGGGCTTCATCAACTGCGGTGCGCCGCTGCCAGGCTTCGAAGTGGAAGTCCGCGACGACGACGGCCAGGTGGTGCCCGAGCGGCATGTGGGTCGCCTGTTCCTGCGCAGCCCGAGCGTGATGAGCGGTTACTACAACTCACCAGATGCCACCGCCGAGGTGCTGTCGGTCGATGGCTGGCTGAACACCGGCGATCTGGGCTATCGCGTGGCGGGTTCGCTGTACCTCACCGGTCGTGCCAAGGATCTGCTGATCATCAACGGCCGCAACATCTGGCCGCAGGATCTGGAGAACCTCGCCGAGCAGCAGCCTGAAGTGCGTCCCACCGACGCCTCCGCGTTTTCGGTACCGGGCAGCGATGGCACCGAGGTTGCCGTCCTGGTCGTGCAGTGCCGCGAGCAGGATCCCAGGTCGCAGGCGGAACTGGCCGACCGGCTGCACGAGGCCATCTCGGTGGAGTTCGGCATCCGCTGCCTGATCGAGCTGGTGCCGCCGCACACGTTGCCGCGCACTTCATCGGGCAAGCTGTCGCGCAGCGTGACCCGCAAGGAATTCCTCGAGCGCCACGATGAAGAGCGGCTGCGTGAAGCCGTGCACGTGCGCTTCCTGGTAAGCGATGGCGCCCGCCGGCCGGTTGCGGCCTGACCTCATGCCCGAAACAGTCGATCAGGTTGAGCGCGTTGTGCGCGAGGCATTGAAGGTGGCCTGCCCGGACATCGGCATCGTCGATGGCAGCACGCACCTGGCCAGTGAACTCGGACTCGATTCCGCGCAGGTGATGGACATGATCATGGAGATCGAGGATCACCTCGACATTTCAATTCCAGTGGCCACGATTGCCGAAGCGCGCACGCTCGACCAGCTGTGTGACAGCGTCCGCCGTGTGGTGGCAGGCCGGACATGAACCTGCTGACGAAGTTTGCACCGCTCGCGGAATTGCGGGCTGCGCTGGCTGGGCATGGCAAGGTGCCTTCGATCGCCACGCCGATGGATGCCGTGCATTCCGCCACGGAGGCCACGATCGACGGCCGGCGCGTGCTGCTGGCCGGCACGAACAATTACCTGGGCCTTACCTTCGATGCGGATTGCCGCGCGGCCGCCATCAAGGCCGTTGAAACGCTCGGAACCGGCACCACCGGGTCCCGCATGGCAAGCGGCAATTACGCAGGCCATCGTGCGCTTGAGCGGGAGTTCGCCGACGCATTCGGGTGGCCGGCGTGCATCGTTTTTTCCACCGGCTACCAGGCCAATCTGGGTGCGATCTCCGCGCTTGCCGGGCAGGGCGACTACCTGCTGGTGGATGCAGATGGGCACGCGAGCATCCACGATGCCTGCAAGCTCAGCGCCGCCTCCACCATCCGCTTCCGGCACAACGATCCCGAGAACCTGGCCCGACGCCTGGAGCGCCTGGGCGAAGACGCGAAGCGCACGCTCGTCGTGGTCGAGAGTCTCTACAGCGTGCTGGGCGATCGCGCCCCGCTGGTGGAATTTGCCGGGGTCTGCGAGCGCTTCGGCGCGATGCTGATCGTCGATGAGGCGCATTCGTTCGGCATGTTCGGCCCGAAGGGCCTTGGCATTTGTGCGGAACTTGGACTGCTCGATCGCGTCGATTTCGTGCTGGGGACGTTTTCCAAGAGCCTCGGCGGCGTGGGTGGCTTCTGCGTCAGCCGTCATGCGGATTTCGAGCTGCTGCGCATGGCCAGCCGGCCGTATCTGTTCACGGCATCTCCACCGCCGCCGGTGGTCGCGGCCACGCATGCAGCGCTCAAGCGGCTGCTCAACGGCGACGACCTGCGCGCGCGGCTCTGGGGCCATATCCGGCGTTTCTATGCAGCGGTCAACCAGCTCGGTTACCGCGTGGGAACCACGGACCCGGGTCCGGTGACGGCGCTGGTGTTCGAGGAGCGTGAGGCCGCTATCGCACTCTGGCAGGGACTGCTCGATGCCGGCATCTACACCAACCTGATGGTGCCGCCGTCGACGCCCGCGGGACTCAACATTGTGCGCATCAGCCTGTCGGCTGCGCACAGCGAGGCGGATATCTCGCGCATGATCGATGCGCTGGGAAAGCTCGCCGGCCAGTTGCAACCCGCCGCCTGAGGCCTGCGCATGCGCGCGACCTGCGGATAGCGCGCCGGGCCAGTTCACCTGCGCGGCTGGTTGTTCCCGTCCACCAGCACCTATAGCGCAGCGCTGCTGCCGGCCAGCAGGTAGTTGCGCCAGCCGCCGTGTCGGCTGATGTCGGTGGCGCCGGCCGTAGCCGCGCTTTCACACAGGAATCCGCACGTACCGGCCCCCGTGGCATTGCGTACCTGCCCGATTCCAAGTGGCGCGGGAATGCCGCGCATGAAGGAGGCGAAATGTTCGTCGGGCATGCGCCAGATTTCCATTTCGATGGCGACTCCGCCCTGCGGCACGCGCACCAGGCCAGGTCGCGCCGGCGGACCGCCCGGCAGCGCATACAGGCGGTATTCCGGTGTGGTGGAGGTGACGGCGATGCGCCACGCGCCGCGCTCGGTGAGCTGGCGGTTCAGCGGCAGGCCGCTCATGTGGGCGCCGCAGACGGCAATGTCGATGGTTGCGGCAGTTGGAGGGGGCGCCTCCGCAGCAGCGGGCCAGGCCATGCCGGTGGCACCCAGTGTGTGGACGCCGGCCGCATGCAGGCGGCCGGCCAGCCGCAGCAGTTCGTCATCCTGCCAGGCTGGTGCGATCAGCGTGACGCCGAACGGCAGGCCCTGCTGCGTGAAGCCTGCGGGCACGGCCACCGCCGCGAGATCGAGCAGATTGACGAAGTTGGTATAGCGACCCAGGTTGCTGTTCAGCAGCAGCGGTTCCGCCAGGACCTCCGCGATCGTGTAGTGGCTGCCCGCCGTCGGCAGCAGCAGTACGTCCACCTGCTCCCAGATGCGGCGCGCAATGGCAGCCTGCTCCTGCAGCCGGTACTGCGCACGGAATGCGTCCAGCGCGCTGGCATCGCGGCCGGGTTCGATGATGCGGCGAGTGACCGGATGCAGTGCCTCCGGATCGTTCTCCAGCAGGTGCTGCACGGCCAGGTAACGCTCGGCCACCCAAGGGCCTTCATACAGCAGGCGCGCTACCTGCAGCAGAGGCTCGATATCCACTTCGACGGCGATGCCGCCCAGCGCAGCGCAGCGACTGATGCTTGCCTCGAGCAGTTGCGCATAGGCGATGTTGCCAAACAAATCGCGCTGGGACGGCAGGGGCACGCCGAATCGGAAGGCGTCCTGATAAGACCACCCGCGCCGGTCTGCGAGTCGTGCGTTGCGTGACCATGGATCGCCCGGGTCAAAACCTGCGGCTGAGTGCGCAACGCGGACTGCATCGCTCGCTGTCAGCGCGAAGATGGAGATCGCATCGAGTGTGCGGCAGGCGGGCAGCATGCCGCGCGTGCTCAGGCGGCCCAGCGTGGGCTTGTAGCCGATGAGGTTGTTGAACGCGGCGGGCACGCGGCCGGAGCCGGCGGTATCGGTACCGAGTGCAAAGCTGACTTGTCCGAGTGCCACGGCTACCGCGGAGCCGCTGGATGAACCGCCAGAGATGTAGCGGGCGTCAAAGCTGTTGTGGCAGACGCCATACGGGGAGCGGGTGCCGACCAACCCCGTGGCGAACTGGTCCAGATTGGTCTTGCCGATGGCGATCGCACCCGCATCCAGCAATTTCTGCACGACGGCGGCGGACTGTGCTGGGTGCTTTGCAAACGCGGGGCAGGCCGCCGTGGTGGGGAGGCCGGCCAGGTCGATATTGTCCTTGATGGCGAAGGGCACGCCATACAAGGGCAGTGCGGGATCGCCCGAGGCGAGCTCGTCAGCCCGTGCATGCAGTGCGTCCGCACTGACGCGTGAGATCCAGATCGGATTCGATGCGCTGCGGTCGATCTGCTGCAGCACGAATTCCACGGTGTCGTGCACGGTCTGGGTCTTGCTGCGGTAAGCCTGGGCCAGGCTCGCAAGGTCGAGTCGCATCATCGCGGGACACTCTCTGGCTGGATGGTGAGCAACATGTCGCCGGCATTGACGGGCTTGCCCTGGGCGCAGGCCACGCTGGTGACGACGCCTGCGACCTCCGCGCGGATACTGATTTCCATCTTCATGGCCTCGAGCACCAGCAGCTCGTCACCGAGAGCGACCTGCTGGCCGGCGCTGATGCGCAGCTGCCAGACATTGCCTGCCACGGGTGCATGCACCGGTTCGCTGCCAGCAGGGATGGCCGCTGCCACCGTGGCCGCCGCGACTTCGGCTACTGGTGCTTCCGTAAGTCCTGCTTCACGCCAGCGCTGGCGCTCCGCATCGAAGGCCTGCCGCTGGCCGGCGCGAAAAGCCTCGATGGAAGCGTCATTGTCTTCCAGGAACCGGCGGTAGTCGGCGAGCCGCAGTGAGGTTTCCTCGATGCGCAGGTCGAAGCGGCCGTATGGGAAATCGCTGCGCAGCTGCAGCAGCTCTTCGGCCGAGACCGGATAGAAGCGCAGCTGGTCGAAGAAGCGCAGCAGCCATTGCCGCCCACCGTGGAAATCCTGCGTCTGCCGGAAGCGGTTCCACATCTGCACGGTGCGGCCGACGAACTGGTAGCCGCCCGGGCCTTCCATGCCATACACGCAGAGATACGCGCCGCCGATGCCCACCGCGTTTTCGGGTGTCCAGGTACGCGCCGGGTTGTACTTGGTGGTCACCAGGCGATGGCGCGGATCCAGTGGCGTCGCCACGGGAGCACCGAGGTACACATCCCCCAGGCCCATGACCAGGTAGCTGGCGTCGAACACGATGCGGCGAACGTCGTCAACGGAGGCAAGGCCGTTGATGCGACGGATGAACTCGATGTTGTCGGGGCACCAGGGGGCGTCCGTGCGCACCGACTGCATGTAGCGCTCGGTCGCGAGTTGTGTCGCCGGATCAGCCCATGACAGCGGCAGGTGCACGATGCGGCTCGGTATGCACATCTGATCCGTATCCGGCAGCTCACGCAGTGCGCGCAGCACACGTTCGAGCGCTTCCCGCTGCGTCAGACGCCGCGCATTGAAATGCACCTGCAGCGAGCGGATGCCGGGCGTCAGCTCGAGCATGCCTTCCTGCGGGTTTGCGCGCAGGCTCTCCAGCAGTGCCTGCACCTGGAAGCGCAGCGTCAGGTCGAGCACCTGCGCCCCGAATTCCACCAGCAGGTTGCCCTCACCGGATTGGCGCACGCAGATGTCGGCGTGCTGTGAGCTGGCGGGCACGCGCAGGATCACCGCGCTGCCCGCGGTCACCGGCGCGTGCGCAGGCAAGCCGGATTCAGGCAGAGCCCGCAGTGTGGCAATCATCTGGTCCTGTGCCAGCAGCAAGGCCCGACCTTCAGCCGGCGTGATGGCCTGGAAGCGGACGCGATCACCCGGACGCAGCTGGCCGGTGATCCACAGATCGGCGAGACAGATGGTCACCGGACAAACGAATCCGCCGAGGCTCGGTCCATCCGGCCCGAGTATCACGGGCATGTCGCCGGTGAAGTCGATGGCGCCAGGCGCGTAGGCGTTGTCGTGGATATTGGACGGATGCAATCCCGCTTCACCGCCATCGGCGCGGGCCCACTGCGGCCTCGGCCCGATCAGGCGCACGCCGGTGCGACTGGAGTTGTAGTGCACCTCCCAGTCGGTGGCGAAGAAGGTGTCAATGTCCTGCGCCGTGAAGAAGTCCGGCGCGCCATGCGGTCCATGCAGCACGCGAAGATGCCACGTCGTGGCGCAGGCCGGAATGATGCTCGGGTCGGGAACGTGGCAGCGCGACAGGTCTGCGCTGCACTGCATGAGGCGCAACACATCACCCACCCGCAGTGCCCGCCCGCCATGGCCGCCGAACTTGCCGAGCGTAAACGTGGCGCGGCTGCCCATGTATTCCGGCACATCGAAGCCGCCTTGCACCGCCAGATAGCTGCGCTGGCCGCTGGTGATCGCGCCCAGCGTGAGCACGCTGCCGGCGGCCACCTGCACGGGTGCCCACTGCGGGATGGCCTGCCCGTCAAGGCTGGCCGGCAGTGTCGCGCCGGTCAATGCGATCACGGTGTCGGCCGCAAAGCGCAACGTGGCGCCGGTGGCCGTCATCTCCAGTGCGGCGCAGCCTTCGGGATTGCCGACGATGCGATTGGCAATGCGGAATGCACAGGCATCCATCGGGCCCGACGGTGGTACGCCCACATCCCAGTAGCCCTCGCGTCCCGGCCAGTCCTGCACCGTGGTCATCGGCCCGGGGTTCAGCACCTCGATGCTCGCCGACGTGAACGTCAGTGTATTCAACAGCCGGGTGGTGGGCTTGCCGGCCAGGAATTCTGGATTGCGCAGAATGGAGATCAGAAAAGGCAGGTTGGTCTCGAAGCCGTGCAGCGCTGTGCGTTCCAGCGCTGCGGCAAGCTTCGTGATTGCCGCTTCGCGCGTGTCCGCATGCGCGATGACCTTGGCGAGCATCGGGTCGTACCAGGTGCTGACTTCGGTGCCGGTCTCGATCCAGCCGTCAACGCGCACATCGGCTGGCAGCTGCACGCAGGTGAGCAGGCCGCTGCAGGGCCGGAAGCCGCGGGCTGGATCTTCCGCGTAAATGCGTGCCTGCACGGCATGGCCGCGCGGTGCATGTACATGGGCCGCAAGATCAGGTGGATCACCGGCGGCGACGCGGATCATCCACTCCACCAGATCGATCCCGCCCACCTCTTCGGTGACGCCGTGCTCGACCTGCAGGCGCGTATTCACCTCGAGGAAATAGAATTCGCCGCGGTCCGCGTCGTAGACGAATTCAACCGTTCCCGCGGAACGATACTGCACGGCCTTGCCGAGGCGCACTGCAGCGGCATGCAGCTGCGAGCGCGTACCGGCGGCGAGTCCAGGCGCCGGGGTTTCCTCGAGCACTTTCTGGTTGCGCCGCTGCATGGAGCAGTCGCGCTCGCCCAATGCAATGACCTCGCCGCGCCCGTCGCCGAACAGCTGCACTTCGACATGCCGCGCATTGGTCACGTACTTCTCGACGAACACGCCGCCATCGCTGAAGTTGTTGCTGGCGAGGCGGCGAACGCTGTCGAAAGCGCGCGCGAGTTCATCCGCGGTGGCGCATAGTTGCATGCCGATGCCGCCGCCGCCTGCCGTGCTCTTCAACATGACCGGGTAGCCGATCTGTGCAGCGGCGGAAAGGGCTGCGTCGACATCCGGCAGCAATCCGCTGCCAGGCAGCAACGGCAGCGCATTGGCCTCGGCCAGTGCGCGGGCGCTGTGCTTCAGGCCAAAGCTGCGCATCTGCGCGGGCGTCGGGCCAATGAAGGCGATGCCCGCCGCTTCGCACGCCTGTGCGAAGCTGGCATTTTCGGCGAGAAATCCATAACCGGGATGCACCGCGCCGGCGCCGCAACCCCGTGCGATGTCGAGGATGGCATCCTGTCGCAGGTAACTCTGCGCGGCAGGGGCCGGGCCCACGCAATGCGCTTCGTCAGCCAGCCGCACGTGCAGCGAGTTGGCGTCCGCTTCGGAATAGACGGCGACCGACGCTATCCCGAGTCGCTTCAGTGTGCGGATGATGCGGCAGGCGATGGCGCCGCGGTTGGCGATCAGGACCTTGTCGAACATTGCGCAGTCTCGGGTGGTCTGCGCCAGGTCGTCCCGGCCATGATGAGGAAGCGCAACGGGTCGTCCCGCTCGCCTGTCGCCCAGGTCAATCGTCCCAGCTCTGCACCCGCACCGGTGTCGGGTTATAGGCGTTGCAGGGGTTGTTCAGCTGCGGACAGTTCGAAATCAACACCAGTATATCCATGCTGGCCTGCAGGTCGACATATCGGCCCGGAGCCGAAATGCCATCGGCGAAGGTCAGCCCACCCGCGGCCGTCACCGGGACATTCATGAAGAAATTGATGTTGCTGGGCAAGTCCCGCTTGGTCATGCCGCGATCGTGGCGCGCCAGTGCCAGCAGGAAGCTGTCCCGACAGCTGTGCATATGCCGCTTTTCCAGCGCATAGCGCACGGTGTTGCTTTCTGCCGAGCAGGCGCCGCCAAGCGTGTCATGGCGGCCGCAGGTATCCGCCCTGATCTGCAGCATGGCGCGGCCGCGGTTCGACAACAGCGTGGAGCCGGTGGTGAGATAGATGTTGCCCTGTGCCCGGATCGTGTCCTGGGCGCTGTAATGCTCATGGATGTCGGCCGCGTTGTAGAACAGCGTGTCCACCGCCTGGTTGCCTTCCAGGTCGACGATGCGGAACGTTTGTCCGGCACGGACCACGCCCATCCAGGGCTCGCCAGCCGGAATCACCGCATCGATGTGCAGAGGCGCGCTCATGAGGCCACGTGGTGTTCGGTGTTGAGGTAGCCGCGCGTGTTTTCGGGGCAGCGGGTGCGACAGGCATCGTTCGCGGCAACAGGCTGGCTGATCCGGGTCTCGAGCAGCACGTCCACCGGTGCATAGTGATTGCCGCTCGCCAGCGGGTGCGGGCCGGCATGCAGAAGCACAATGCAGTCCATTTCGAAGCGCAGTTCCACCGAATCGTCCTTGCGGCAGTGATCCTGCACCAGCGCCATCGCACCAGTGCCATTGACGATCACCTTGCTGAAAAAGTTGATGCTGGCCACGAGGTCGCGCTCGCCCAGGCCATGCTTGCCCATTTCCACCAGCATGCCTTCGCGGCCACCCGTGTAACGCGCGTTGCGGTGGATCTGGAAACTGGTTGCCCCGTACTGCGCATCCACCTGCGCCTGATCGGACAGTCCGCACAGCGGATCGTGCCAGCCGCAGCTGTCCGCAATGATCGCGCACAGTATCCGACCCATGTCGGAGTAGCAGACGCAGCCCGTCGTCAGGTGCGCGGTGTGCTGGGCCTTCAGGGTATCGGCCATGTTGTAGCGCTCGAGTGGCTGTTCACGGCTGTAGAACAGTGCGGCCGCATTGGCGTTGGCACCCGTGGCCACGAGGCGCAGCGATTGGCCGCGACGGATGATCCCCGACCAATGCGACCCGCCCGGGAGCAGGTGGGTCCACAAGGGCTCCATCGATGGCAAGACAGTGTTGATCAAGAAGCAATTCCCCAAAAGTTCCGGCAAGGCCGTTCGGCTGGAGCAAAGTGCAAGGGCTGTACCAGCCATCGCAGGCGCGGGTACCGGCATCGCGGCAGCCCTGCAACACGGTAACGCACCTCTTCGGGGCGTGGTGCATCATCGTTGCTTTTTGTTGGTGCGTGTGAACGCCGGCTGCGACTGACGATGGGCCGCAATGGGGCAGGCGCGGGCGGCACGCACTTTGCATTTCGAGCTGACAAATGTGCGTCTAGGGTTCCGGCCGCGTCGCGGTGCTGGTCCGAGAGAGGCAGTCCTGGCAGCGGCATCCATGATGAGCGCGGGGATACACGGCGGGACAAAAGCCCGGGAGATGGGTCATCCGTATCGCCACGCATTGGAGAATCCTATGTCTCGCAGGTTCCGCACAGTTGTATTGGGTG
>JBDSGY010000288.1:0-8109 GCA_039918755.1 Steroidobacteraceae bacterium | reverse complement strand
CGCGAGCGTGGTGGTGAACGACCTGCGCGCATTCCTGCGGCGCAATCCCCGTATTGGCCACATCTATTTCAACGGCGATGCGGCCCGCAGGTTGTACGAACGGCGGGTGCGCCCTGCCCTGACTCCGCGACAGAAGCGCATCCCGTGGCTGGCGCTGCCCTCAACCAGTCCGGCTCATGCCGGGCTGACGCTGCAGCAGAAGATCAAGGCGTGGTCAGTGATCAGCCGGGACCTGGCCAGCGGTTGTTAGCGCAGTTTCCGGGGCTGGCAGCCCGCCCTCTTCCGCTGCTGCAAGCAGGTTCTTTTCCCGCAGCCAGTTGCGATCGTAAAGGCGCGAGACGTACTTGGCGCCGCTGTCGCAGAGAATCGTCACCACCGTATGGCCGGGCCCAAGCTCGCGCGCCACGCGCACCGCCGCCGCGACATTGATGCCGCTGGTGCTGCCGAGGAACAGCCCTTCCTCGTGCAACAGGCGGTAAACCATCGTCACTGTCTCAGGGTCCTCGACATGCACGGCGGAGTCCACCGGCGCGCCACTGAAGTTGTCAGTGATGCGGCCGATGCCGATGCCCTCGGTGATCGAACTCTTGCCGGTGGCCTTCACTTCGCCGCTGCGCACGAATTCATACAGGGCACTGCCCGGCGGATCGGCCAGCACCGTGCGGACCGCGGCGCGCCGGGACTTCAGGAACTCCGCGGTGCCGGCCAGCGTGCCACCGGTGCCGCTGGAGGCCACGAAGGCATCGATGCGTCCGCCGGTCTGCGCCCAGATCTCGGGGCCGGTGGACTCGACATGCGCGCGCCGGTTGGCGGTGTTGTCGAATTGATTGGCCCACACGGCATTGGGAAGTTCAGCAGCAAGCCGCCCTGCCTGATGCTGGTACTGCGCCGGATTGCTGTAGGGAACCACCGGCACCTTGCGCACCTCTGCGCCCAGCGCCTGCAGCAACTGGTATTTCTCCGGCGATTGGTTGTCCGGCATCATGAGGATCAGGCGGTAGCCACGCGCATGACAGACATGAGCAAGCCCGATGCCGGTGTTGCCGGCAGTGCCCTCCACCACCGTGCCTCCCGGCTGCAACAGTCCACGCGCCTCCGCATCGAGCACGATGAACTTCGCCGCGCGGTCCTTGACCGACCCACCCGGATTCATGAACTCGGCCTTGGCCAGGATTTCGCAACCGGTCTCGCGGCTCAATGCACCCAGTCGCAGCAGCGGGGTGTTGCCGATGGCGTCGATGAATCCCTGTCGCAAGCTCATCTGCTTTTCTCCGGAGCTCATCCGCTGCCCTTGAGCTCATCTGCTGTTCCCGAACCCACGCGCAGTGCGGGTTCGCTGCTCATCCAGTCCCGGGCCTGCGCCAGCGCGGCCACTTCGCCCACTACCAGCAACGTCGGCGATCTTAACTGCGAAGCAGCGGCCAGCGCCGGCAATTGCGCCAGTGTTGTCTTGAGCACGCGTTCGTCGGGCCAGGTGGCCCGTTCCAGCAATGCCACGGGCAGGTTGCCGCGCAGTCCATGCTGCAGCAGCTGCGCGACGATATGGTCGATCTGCGCCGCGCTCATGTAGAACACCACCGTGTGATGCTCCTGCGCGAGCGCCTGCCAGTTGAGGCTTGCACCGTTCGCGCCCGTGGCAGTGACCAGCGTGACCGCCTGTGACACACCGCGATGCGTAAGCGGTATGCCCGCGCTCGCGGCAGCGCCCAGACTTGCGGTGATGCCCGGCACGACCACCACGGGAATGCCCGCCGCACGCAGGACCTGCATTTCTTCACCGCCGCGGCCGAAGATGAAAGGATCGCCGCCCTTCACCCGCGCCACGCGCAGCCCGCGACGTGCATGCTCGATCAGCAGCTGATTGATGTAGTCCTGCGTGTGCTCATGCTTGCCCGGCGTCTTGCCGACGTTGATCTTTTCCGCATCGCGCCGCGCCCGGCCGAGGATCACTTCCGGAACCAGCCGGTCGTACAGCAGGACATCGGCCTGTTGCAGCAGCTGCTGCGCGCGCAGGGTGAGCAGATCCGGATCACCCGGACCTACGCCGATCAGATACACCTCACCCAGCTGCGCGCCAGCGGTTTCCCGCGCCTGTTCAAGGGTGCGCTGCATAGCCCCGTCCGCGCCGGCCTCGTTGCCGGACAGCAGACTGGCTGCCACCGGACCATTGAAGAAGCCGTCCCAGTAACGCAGTCGCGCCGGCAATTCAGGCAGCGCCTGCTTCACCGCCTCGCGCCAGCGTCCGGCGTATTGGGCCAGCGAACCCAGTCGCTCCGGCAGCAGCGCTTCGATCTGCGTGCGCACGCGGCGCGCGAGCGTAGGGGAATTGCCCGCGGTGCCCACTGCCACGATCAGCGGCGAGCGATCGATGATGGCCGGGAAGATGAAGGCGGAACGCGCTGGATCGTCCACCGCGTTGACGAGCACGCCGCGTTCGCGCGCAGCGCGCGCCACCGCATCATTGACCTCTTCATCGTCGGTCGCCGCAATCACCAGCATCGCGCCTTCCAGCTGCGGCGCGCTGAACAGCACGGGACGATGCTCGATGCGGCCAAGATTGCGGTAGGCCTCGAGATCGGCGCAGAGGTCGGGCGCCACCACGCGCACCCGCGCATGCGCCTTCAGCAGATGTTCGATCTTGCGATAGGCGACGACGCCGCCGCCGACGACCACCACGAGCCGATCGCGTACGTCGACGAATATCGGCAGGTAGTCCATGCAGTTCCTAAGCGCTGGCCGCGCCCGCGCGCGGATGCAGCCCGCACTCCTTTGAGTCGGTGTTTTCCCACCACCACCGACCCGAGCGGCTGTCTGCACCCGGCTCGACCGCACGCGTGCAAGGTGCGCAGCCGATGCTGGGATAACCCTTGTCGTGCAGTGGGTTGTATGGCAGCTTGTGTGCGCGGATGTAGGTCCACACGTCTTCATGGGTCCAGTCGAGGATGGGACTTATCTTCGCCAGGCCATTGGCCGCATCGAAGTCGACTGCCTTTGCCTGTGCACGCGTGGCCGACTGCTCGTGCCGCACGCCGGTGACCCAGGCACCTGCGCCCTGCACCGCACGGCGGAACGGCTCGACCTTGCGCACATGACAGCACGAGATGCGCTCGGCAACACCGTTGTAGAAGCCGTTGATGCCGTTCTTCGCCACCAACGCTTCGAGCGTGGCGGGATCGGGGTAATAGATTCGCATGCGCCGGTTGTAGCGCCGTTCCAGGCGCTCGATGAGGTTGTAGGTCTCTTCGGGCAGGCGCCCGGTGTCGAGCGTGAAGATCTCGATGTCCGGCACCTGGGTCCAGATCAGGTCGGTGAGCACCATCGACTCAGCGCCGAGGCTGTTGGAATAGACCACCCGGCCGTAGTCGTGCACGGCCGCCCGCAGCGTTCCGAGGGTGTCGTTGATCTTGGTTTCGTCTGGCATCCGGCTATTCTGCGCACCCTTCTCATAACATTGGCGCATCAATCACTGATCAATAAATTGGAACTGCTATGAGGGAGGCGTTATCGCACAGCCGCCAGTTTTGCCCCTTGCTTGTGGGCGAAGCGCGGCAGGGTTTCGACCAGGATCTGGCCGATCGCCTTGCGGTCGTCTGCGGTGAGATTGTCGGCGATCCCGCTGCGGTCGTTACCTGCCAGCACATCCGCGAGGCGTGCATCCAGATAGTCGAGCGCGTAGGCCGGCAGCGCGTTGAATGATTCACTGTAGACCATGTAGCTCAGGGGATAACGGAACAGGCGGTGCTCCAGCTGCAGGTCGCGCAGGCTTCTCCCCGCGGCATCCTGGGGACCACGGTGCGCGAATTTTTCGGTGTAACCACTGCTCGTGACCACCTGGCCGGGCAGTGGCACCGCATCCGCAAAGAACAGTGCCCGCACCAGGGGCTCCATGATCGATTTCAGGGCGGCCTGGTCACGCGCATCCAGAGCAGCCCATGTGCGCGGGGCCGCCTGCGAATTGCGATTGCCGCGTGACATGACCATGCCGGCCTTGTAATTGGTTCGCGTAATCAGGTTTTGCACGAAGGTCTGGTGCTCCAGGACGAGCAGCGCCACCACATCGCTTTTGTCCGCCAGGAAGGCGCTCGTGTCGAAGTAGCCCTTCAAATTGCCGCGGTTGTCGCGGGTGCCGGCCAGCGCCCGGAGCTGCGCACCGGCTTCCGTGTCGGTGCTTCCCTCGGCGCGCAACGCCAGGTTGCCCAGATGTGAAACAGGCTTTCCGTCCGGCCCGGGGAGATACCAGCCACTGAGGTACCAGCCTCCCCAGCGCTCCGCCACCGGTGTCCGGTCGTCGACCTCCGAAGCGCTGCTGTAGGTCCGCTTGTCGGACGCATCGTCCACAGGCGACGACATCACCAACACGCGCGGCACGCCGCCCCCCATCATCGAATAGGTGTCATGGCAAGTCAGGCAGCGCCCGCCCTCGCGATCAAGCAGCGGCTTGGTGTCCTGGCGATTGACCATTCCGAAGAACACGACGCCGACATTGGCGTCGATGGCCGCGAACTCCAGCAGATCGCTGTTCTGGACGAACCCGACATAGGTGTCGTCGTTGAAGTAGATTGCGCGCGGGGTCGACTCGCCGATGTGCGCGATCTGCAGGCTGGTCTTCGAGAACACCAGGGTCTGCGAGCTGATGTCGATTTCCAGCGCGCGCAGCAGCGATCGCAGGTACCCCCACCTGGGCTCCCACTGCAGGCGCACTTCGCCGCTGTCGAGCTTCTGCTGCAGCCTCCAGATGCGGTTTGCCCGCGCAGGTCCCGAATACTGGACGAACGGATATTCCTGGTCGTAGCGGCTGGCGCTGACCTGCAGCCGATCCGTATCCGCCCACGCCAATGCCGGACCGCCCAAGGTGAGCAGCATCCCCAGCAACAATCGTTCGTATCTGGTCATGGCAACAGGGCCCGTCCGTTAAACAAGCATTTAATATGCCAGTTTACGCTGCGCGGGCGCACTCTGGAAGAATATGATGCTGCCGTGACACACTGCCGCGGTGCGGCATTCTAGAGTATCGCCATGAGCCAAATTTCCCTCCGGCGACTGCGTCAGGATTCGCATGTACGCGCACTGACACGTGGGGCTCGCCCCCATTACGAGCAATTCATCCAGCCCCTGTTCGTGGTCCAGGGCATCGCCGAGCGCGAGACCATCCCGGGCCTCACCGGCGTCTATCGCGAGACGCCCGCTTCGCTGCTGGCGCAGATCGAGTCCGACGTCGAGCGTGGGGTCAGCAAGTTCCTGCTGTTTGGCGTGCCAGCGGACCATGCGACGCACGACATCGACTGGTCCTTCACCGCCGCGCAGATTGCGGCCGTGAAGCAGAAATTCCGCAAGTCTGTATGGCTGGCGGTAGACGTGTGCCTGTGCTCGGCTACACCCCATGGCCACTGCGGCGTGCTCAATGATTCGGCCGATCACCTGGACAATCAAGCCAGCGTGAAGGAGCTCGCCGCTGCCGCACTCGCCTATGCGCGGGCCGGCGCGGATTGCGTGGCGCCCAGCGACATGATGGATGGCCGCATCGGCGCCATCCGCAGCGCGCTGGACGACAATGGCCTCGGGCGCACGGTGCTGATGAGTTACGCCGCCAAGTTTCATTCGAATTTCTATGGTCCGTTCCGTGTGGCGGCCGATTCTGCACCGAAGACGGCCAGCGGCCTCACCGACCGCGCCTCTTACCAGATCGACCCATCCCGCGCGGGTGATGCGCTGCTGTCGGTGGAACGGGATGTCGCCGAAGGTGCCGACATCCTGATGGTGAAGCCGGGCATGCCTTATCTGGACATACTGGCCGATCTGTCGCGTCAGTTCGCACATCCCTGGGCGGTATATGAAGTCAGTGGCGAATATGCCGGCATCGAGCTGCTGGCCGAGCAGGGCCTCGCGAACCGCGTCAATGCACATCGCGAGGCGTGGACCGGATTCGTGCGCGCTGGCGCATCGATGATCATCAGCTATGGCGCCCGCCATGCGAAGGAATGGCTGGCTTCATGAGCACTTCGGATTCTTTGTTCGCCCGCGCGAAGCAGGTTTCACCCGGTGGTGTGCATTCACCGGTGCGCGCCTTCAAGGGTGTGGGCGGCACGCCGCGCTTCATGACTGGCGGCGACGGCGCCTTCATCCGCGATGTGGATGACCGGCAGATCCTGGATTTCTGCATGGCCTTCGGCCCGTTGATTCTCGGGCATGGCAACAAGGCCGTGCGCGATGCCGCCGTGGGCGCCATCGACCGGGGCTGGAGTCTCGGCACCTGCGAGCCTTACTCGCTGACACTGGCGGAATTCATCACCAGTCGCATTCCCTGGGTGGAGAGCATCCGTTTCGTGAATTCCGGCACCGAAGCGGTGATGTCGGCCCTGCGCGTGGCGCGTGGCGCCACCGGTCGCGACCTCATCCTGAAATTCGATGGCTGCTATCACGGCCACACCGACGCCATGCTGATCCGTTCCGGCTCCGGCCTCGCAGAGGCCACCGAACCCGACAGCGCCGGCCTGAACAAGGCTACGCTGGGCGGTACGCTGGTTGCGCCACTGAACGACGAAGCTGCGCTGGAACAGGTATTCGCCCGGCATGGCGACGAGATCGCCTGCGCCATCATCGAGCCGCTGCCGGCCAACTATGGCCTGCTGCGGCAACGGCTTGAATTTCTCCAGCTGCTGGAAAAACTGTGCCGCAAGCATGGCGCGCTGCTGTTGCTGGACGAGGTGATCAGCGGCTTCCGCGTGGGCTTCCAGGGCTGCGCGGGTTTGTTCGGCATCGAGCCGGACCTGGTGACCTATGGCAAGGTGATTGGCGGCGGCTTTCCGGTGGGCGCTTATGGCGGCAAGCGCAAGTACATGGAACTGGTGGCGCCGGCAGGTCCGGTGTACCAGGCCGGCACACTCAGCGCGAATCCGGTGGCCATGTGCGCAGGACTCGCCACGCTGCAGCAGCTCGCGGACGGACGCCTGTATGCGCAGCTGGAGACGCTGGGAGCGGACCTCGAACAGCAGCTCAATGCCATTCCGGGCGTATCGGTGCAGCGGGTCGGCTCGATATTCTGGTCATATCTGGCAGCGGATGCGGCGCCGCTGCGCAGTCTTGCGGACCTGAAGGCAAAGCCCGCGGCACCCTTCGGTCCGGTTTTCCACCGCCTGCTGGATGCGGGCATCTATCTGGCGCCCAGCGCGTTCGAGGTGGGCTTCCTGTCAGCGGCGCATGACAGTTCGCATGTGGCAAGGCTGGCGACGCAACTGCGCGCCGCGCTGCAGGGCTAGCCGCTAGCCCTGGTGGCCGTAACGCATGCGCGTATGCGTCTGCGTTCCGACGCTGGTCTGATAGGCCACGCTGAATCGGTCGAGCTGCGCGATGGCAACCTGGGCGTCATCGCCATCCACCAGATCGAAGGCATCAAACCCCACGCGCGCCAGGAAATAGACCTGGTCGGTGCGCACCGCGCCAACCGCACGCAGCTCACCCTGGTAGCCATGCCGCTCACGGAGCAGACGGGCCTGCGTGTAACCACGCCCCTCGCCGGAGTTGCCGAAGTGGATCGCAATCAGCGGCACCGTCTGCAGATAGGGCAGCAACGACGTGAGGTCCTGATCCTCGGGCTTGAGCAACACTCCGCGCCAGGCGACAGGTTCGCCCGCAGCCATTGCCTTGACATAGTCGACGAGTGGCAGGAGCAGGTGGGTTGCGGCGGCTGCCGCTTCCGTGCCGGCCAGCACCCATTCATTGCGGATCAGCGCGCGGTTCTTAATGAGCTGCGGCATATACGCGCTCGCTGAAGGGGTCGACACCGATGCGGCGCACGGTCTCCAGGAACTCCTCGCCGTCTTCCCGCTGTGCCACGTACACATCGAGGATGCGTGCAATGGTCTCCGCAACCGCATGCTTGGCCACCGACGGGCCGATGACTGCACCCAGCGAAGTCTTTGCACCGGCGGAACCGCCAAGCGTGATCTGGTACCACTCCTCGCCATGTTTATCGACACCGAGGATGCCGATATTGCCGACATGGTGATGTCCGCAGGCATTCATGCAGCCGGACATCTTGATCTCGATATGGCCGAGGTCGTAGAGATAGTCGAAGTCGTTGAAGCGCTCGTGGATCTGCTTGGCGATGCC
>JBDSGY010000287.1:0-3501 GCA_039918755.1 Steroidobacteraceae bacterium | reverse complement strand
GTGAGACCGACAACAGCATGCTTGCTGGCGTTGTAGGCACAGGCACCGGCGAGGCCCCGCTCGCTGCCGATGGAGGCCGTGTTGACGATGGAGCCCGATCCCTGCGCCAGCATCACGGGCAGTACATATTTCATGCCGAGGAACACGCCCTTGGTGTTGACGCGCGTGACCTTGTCGAATTCGTCCTCGTCGTATTCCTGCGTGGGCTGGATAGGGCCTTCGATGCCTGCGTTGTTGAACAGGCCATCGATGCGCCCGAACGCATGGTGGGCGCGTTCCACGTAGGCGGCGGCATCCGCCGCGAGCGACACATCGGCGCGGATGCTCTCGACCGGCGTGCCCAGTTCGGCGAGCGTGCGGTGGTTCTGTACCAGCGCATCGTTGTTCACATCCACGAGCAGCAGGCTGGCGCCCTGCCGCGCCAGGATCTTCGCGGTGGCAAAGCCGATTGCGCCCGCCGCACCCGTAACGATGATGGTCTTGCCCTTCAGCGTGCTCATGTCTTCAGCCTCCGCCGAACAGTGTCGCGATGTAGTGGCTGTCCATGTATTCGCGGATGCGCCACACCAGCCCGTCCTTCAGTTCGAATGCCCAGGCGTAATGATTGTCGTACACGCGGCCGTCGGGCAGCTTGCCCAGCGCACGCGATTCGCACATCACGTAGTCGCCATCCGAGAGGATCTTGTTGACGGTGGTCTTCGGGTCACCGGGCACGAACATGCCGCGCACCGGCGCCAGGAACTGGTCCACGATGTAATCGCGCGGATGATGCACACCCGCGCCGGGGATGTTCTGCACCATCGGCTTCCATTCGGCGTCCGCATGCAGCGTCGCGCGAATCGCCTCGAGTTCACCGCTCGACAGGATGCGGAAGAAATCCAGGATCGTCTGTTCGTTCTTGTTCTTCGCGACGGCACCCATGATCAGGCCTTCTTCGCCGCGTCGATTTCGGCAAATGCCTCGCGCGCGATACGCACGCTGTCGATGCCGGCGGGCACGCCGCAGTACACCGCCACCTGCAGCAGCACCTCGCGGATCTCGTCACGCGACAGGCCGTTGTTCAGCGCCGCCTTCACATGCAGTTTCAGCTCGTGCGGACGGTTCAGCGCACTGATCATGCCCAGGTTGAGGATGCTGCGGTCACGCAGCGCCAGGCCGGGACGAGTCCACACATGGCCCCAGCAGTACTCGGTGGACAGTTCCTGCATCGGCATGCTGAAGGCGTCCGCCGCCGCCATCGACTTCTCGACGTACTCCGCACCCAGCACCTGCTTGCGAAGTGCCAGGCCGCGATCGAACTTCTCATTGCTCATCTTCTTCTCCTTGGCCACCGCCGATGCGGCAGCCAGCCCATTGTTCGACAACCTTGACCATTTCCGTGCAGTCCGCATCCGGGCCGTACATCTGCTGCGTGATGGAGAGCATCTGCCGTACCGCGGCACCCACCACCATCGGCACGCCGAGGGCTTCTGCCTCATCGAGGCACAGGCGCACGTCCTTGAACGAGAGCGCATTGGCGAAACCGAAATCAAACTGCCGGTTCAAAACATGCTTTGGAATCTTGTCCTGCGTGGCGCTGTTGCGCCCCGACGAGGCATTCAGCACTTCGAGCATCACGGCGGGGTCGAGGCCAGCCTTCACGCCCATGGCCATGGCTTCGCTGGCGATGGCGAGCGAGGCGGCGGACATCAGGTTGTTGGCGAGCTTCAGTGTCTGGCCAAGGCCTGGCTTCTCGCCCACCACGACCACGCGACCGAACTGTTCGAGCAGCGGCTGCACGCGCGCCGTGGCCGCGGCCGGACCGGAGACCATCAGCGTGAGCTTGCCGCCGGCGGCGCCTTTGACGCCGCCCGACACCGGCGCATCGACGGCGGCAATGCCGGCCGCCGCCAGCGTCGCGGCGACAGCCTGTGCCGCAGCGGGACCCGAGGTCGACAGATCGACGAACACCGCCACACCCGGCACGCGGGCAATGTCGGCCGCGACCGCCTTGACCGCAACGGGACCGGGGAGGCTGGCCATGACGATGCTCGCGCCGGTCGCCGCGGCGATGGCCGATGCACCCGCCTTCGCACCCTGCGCCACCAGGGAATCCACGGCCGCCTTGCTGGGATCGCAGACGGTGACAGCATGGCCCGCTGCCAGGAGCCTTGCGGCCATGCCGGAACCCATGCGGCCGACGCCGATGAAAGCAATGCGCTCCACTCGATCCAGTCCCCTGCCCGCTTGCCGCAGGCCTTTTGTTGTCAGTCGCTGACCGGATCCATGTCCAGACGCACGATATCTGCCAGATCCGGCAGTGCCCGAGGATAGCGCCTCAGGACCAGCGGATCATGCCCCGGAATGATGTGCCGTGGCGAGGCGGCGAGCTGCTCGATGCGCCGGAAAGCATCCAGATAAGCGGTCACATTCTCGACGATGGGAAAAGGTCGCCGTTGCTGCCAGTTGGCATAGAAGTGGGCCGCATCCGAAGCCAGCACCACCCAGCCGCGCCGGGTGTGCACGCGCACCACCTGGAGGCCGCGCGTATGGCCGCCGACCTTGTGCAGGGTCAGGCCCGGCGCAAGCTCGGCATCGCCGTCGTGAAATACCACACGGTCCGCGAACAGCTTGCCGATCATGGCCTGCACGTCGCCGGCTTCGAATGGCGCGCGCATCAGGCCGTGGCACATCGCGCTGCCGGTGCAGAAGGCCATTTCGTCGCTCTGCACGTGATAGCGGGCGACGGGAAACAGCTCGTGGTTGCCAGCATGGTCGTAGTGCATGTGGCTGATGATGATGTCGCGCAGGGTGGCGGGGTCGACCCCGATGGCCCGCAAGCCTTCGGCCACGGGACGCACGAGCTCACGCCGGCGCTGCGCGGCCATGGCGGCGTCGAAGCCTGTATCGAGCAGGAATGTGCCGTGGGGGCCGCGGATCAACCAGACGTAGTAATCCAGCGGCATGGGCCCGTCATGGCGGTCGCCATCGATGAAATTGTGGCGGGCGGTGCGGTCCAGGTGGCCGTACCGGATGGCGTAGATTTCGTAGGGACTGTCCATCTGTGTTTGATCCTAATACAGCTCCCCGCGTATCGTCTGGACAAACCATGAATGACGCACAGGTGGGTTCGAATGAATAGCGCTGACATCATTGCCGTAGGCTCCGGGCACAACGGCCTGGTCGCTGCCGCGTATCTGGCCGTGGCCGGCAAGAAGGTGCTCGTGCTGGAGCGCAATGCCTGGTTCGGGGGCGGTGTCGTATCGCGCGAACTCACCCTTCCCGGGTTTCGCCACGACCAGCACTCGATGAGCCACATCTTCATCCAGGCCAACCCGCTGCTGAAGAATGACGAACTCGGGCTCAAGTCACGCTACGGACTGGAATACATTTTCCCCGCGGTGCCGATGATGTCGGTATTCGAAGATGGCAGCACACTGAAGCTGCATCGTGACGCCGCGAAGTCTGCGGCGGAAATCGCGAAGTTCTCCAAGAAGGATGCCGAGACCTTCCTGCGCGTGT
>JBDSGY010000286.1:0-5442 GCA_039918755.1 Steroidobacteraceae bacterium | reverse complement strand
GGGGACGCCGCAGCAGACATGGCCGGCCATCGTGAGCGAACTGCTGTCGCGCCGCGCCACCTGCGAACGCAGCACGAAGGAAACCAGCATCTCGATTGCGCTCGACCTGGATGCGGAGGCGCCGATCCACATCGCGACCGGGCATGCGTTCTTTGACCACATGCTGGAGCAACTGGCCAAGCATGGCGGCTTTTCACTGCAGCTCGCATGCAAAGGCGACCTGCATGTCGACGAGCACCATACGGTTGAGGACTGCGCGCTGGCGCTCGGCGCGGCCATCCGGCAGGCGCTGGGGGACAAGCGCGGCATCGGTCGCTATGGCTTCCTGCTGCCGATGGATGAAGCGCGCGTGCAGGTTGCCATCGATCTTTCCGGCCGCCCCTACGCCGTATTCGAGGGCAAGTTCCTGCGCACGGAAGTGGGCGGCCTTGCCACCGAGCTGGTGCCGCATTTCTTCCGCTCGCTGGCCGAGACCATGGGCGCGGCGCTGCATGTCAGTGTGACGGGAGACAACACGCACCACATGGTGGAAGCCTGCTTCAAGGGCGTGGGACGTGCGCTGCGACAGGCGTTCCGGCGGGATGGCTCCGAGCTGCCGTCTACCAAAGGCGTGCTGTAGGTGGCCGATGTCGTAGTCATCGACAGTGGCGGCGCCAACCTGGCCTCGCTGCTGTTCGCCCTGCAGCGACAGGGCGCCCACGCGCAGGTCAGCGTGGATCCGGCGCGCATCCGCGCGGCGTCGCATGTGCTGCTGCCGGGAGTCGGCGCGGCGCATGACGCAATGCAGCGGCTGGACAACAGCGGGCTTACTGCCGTGATCCCGACACTCACGCAGCCGCTGCTGGGCATCTGCCTTGGCATGCAGTTGCTGTATTCGGCTTCTGCAGAAGCGCGCAGCGGCAGCACGGAGACGAAGGGCCTGGACATCATTCCCGGACGCGTCGAACGCATGCCGGCCAGCACCACGCGTCCGGTGCCGCACATGGGCTGGAACCAGCTCGATCCGCTGCGTGACGACCCGCTGTTCGAGGGCATCGCCCGCGGTGCCTATGTGTACTACGTACACAGTTTCGCCGCACCGGTCACCGCCGACACGCTGGTGAGCAGCGACTACGGCGGCAGTTTCTGCGCTGCCGTGCGCCGCGGCAACTTCCGCGGGGTGCAGTTTCATCCGGAGCGCTCCGCCACGGTCGGCGCGCAGTTGCTGGCCAATTTCATCGCCCTCTCGGAGTAGCCTTGTTACTGATTCCCTCCATTGATCTGCGCGGCGGTCACTGCGTGCGCCTGCTCAAGGGCGAGTTCGACGCCGAGACGCGCTATGAGGTGGATCCGCGCGCGCTGCTGGACCGCTATGCCGATGCCGGTGTGCGCTGGCTACACGTGGTCGATCTGGATGGCGCCCGTGACGGCACACCGGGCAATCACGAGCTGATCCGCGGCATGGCTGAACAACAGCGCATCCGCATACAGCTCGGCGGCGGGCTGCGTTCGCGTGCATTGATCCAGGCGGCGTTCATGGCCGGGGTCAGTCGTGCGGTGATCGGCAGTGCCGCCGTGGAAGAGCCGCGGCTGCTGCGCGATTGCCTGGAGGAACATGGAGCGGAGCGCGTGTGCCTCGCCATCGACGTGCGTGTCGATGCAGGAGGCGTGCCGCGCGTGCGCACCCGCGGCTGGGTGCAGGAACACGCGTTGTCGCTGTGGGAACTGCTGCAGTCGTTCGCGGATACACCGCTGCGTCACGTGCTGTGCACGGACATTGAACGGGACGGTGCGCTCGGCGGGCCGGGCTTCGATCTCTACGACGAAGCGCAGCGGCGCTTTCCCGCCATCTCTTGGCAGGCATCGGGCGGCATCCGCTCAGCAGCCGACCTGCAGCGCCTGGATGCCATGGGTCTTGCAGCGGCCATCAGCGGCAAAGCGCTGCTGGAAGGACGCATCAGCATGGAGGAATTGCAGCCATACTTGCACGACGCCTGATCCCCTGCCTCGATGTGCGCGACGGCCAGGTGGTCAAGGGCGTGCAGTTCCGTGACCATCGGGTGGTCGGCGAAATACTCGAGCTGGCCGAGCGCTATCGCAACGAAGGCGCCGATGAACTCGTGTTCTACGACATCACGGCAAGCCCCGAGGGTCGCTCCGTTGACCGCAGCTGGATCAGCCGCGTCGCCGCAGTGCTCGATATTCCATTCTGCGTGGCGGGCGGCATTCGCTCGGTTGCCGATGCCGAGGCCATCCTCAACGCCGGCGCGGAGAAGATTTCCGTCAACTCGCCTGCCCTTGCAGACCCGGCGCTGATCGACCGGCTTGCCGCGCGCTTCGGATCGCAGTGCGTGGTGGTCGGCATCGACAGCCAGACCACTGCCGATGGGTTTCGCGTCTACCAGTTCACCGGAGATCCGGACCGCAGCCGCGATTCGGGCCGCGACACACTGCAATGGGTGCGCGAGGCGCAGGCGCGTGGCGCCGGCGAGATCGTGCTCAACTGCATGGCCAGTGACGGCGTGCGGCGCGGCTACGACCTGCAGCAGCTGCTGGCCGTGCGCGCGTGCTGCACCGTGCCTCTCGTCGCCTCGGGTGGCGCGGGCACGCCAGAGCATTTTGCGATGCTGTTCGAACAGCACGCGGCCGACGCGGCGCTGGCCGCCAGCGTGTTCCACAGCGGTCAGATCGCCATTCCCGACCTGAAACTGTATCTGCGAGAGAAGCACATCGAGGTGCGCCTATGAACAACGCCGGGCTTGATATCGACGCACTGGATTTCACCAAGGGTGATGGCCTGCTGCCCGGCATCGTGCAGGACGCGCGTACCGAAGCGGTCCTGATGCTCGGCTATCTCAACCGCGACGCAGTGCGCGCCACGCTGGAGCGCAAGCGCGTGGTGTTCTACAGCCGCTCGAAGCAGCGGCTGTGGGAAAAGGGCGAGACTTCCGGTCATACGCTGCACCTGGTCTCGGTCACCGCCGACTGCGACAACGACACCCTGCTGATCCGTGCGCTGCCGCAGGGTCCGGCGTGTCACCGCAATACGACCACCTGCTTCGGGGACGGCTCGCTGCCAGCCAGTGACGGCATCGGGTTCCTGGCGCGGCTGGAAGAAGTGATCGAATCACGCATTGCGGCCAATCCGGAGGGCAGCTATTCCGCCAAGCTGTTCGCCAGCGGGGTCAAGCGCATGGCGCAGAAAGTCGGCGAGGAAGGCGTTGAGGTTGCGCTCGCCGCACAGGGCGGAGATGCCACGGAACTGATCGGCGAGTCGGCGGATCTGCTGTTCCACCTGGCACTGCTGTTGCGGGCGCGCGGACTCTCGCTCGGCGCCGTCGCCAGCGAACTGGCCGCACGGCATCGCGCCCGGCAATAGGTCAGCCGCCCGGAATCGGCATCTGGAACTGCAGCGCTGGCAACGCCACAACGGCACCGCTGGTTACTGCCTGGTAGATCGAAAGGCCCAGCGCGCTGTGCGCCATGGCGCGCACCAGTAACTGGGTTCCCAGCAAGGCACCGAGCCCCCACCACCATGCCGGATGCACGCGCCCGTCCTTGCGCACATCACGGATCACGCCGGCAACGGGGAACAGCAGGCTGGCGCCCGTCGTCGCCCAGTCTGCCCAGGGAATCAGGAACGGCATCGGCAACAGGCGTCCGAAGCCCGGCGCGAGGATGGTCGCCATGGCGCAGAACATCAGGCGCCGGTGCCATTGCGTGTTGCGACGCATCTGGATCGCGGCCGCGCCCAGCACCAGGAAGCACAGTGCGCCCAGCGTGTTCATGTGCAGGAACAGCACGGGTTCGAAGAAACCCGGCACACGGCCCGTGCGGATATTCACCACCGTGAGGAATATCCCCGAGATCACCATCAGCGGAATCCACACGGTTGCGAGCCAGCCAAGCCTGCGATGCATCGCCACCGAACCGCTGGCAACCAGCGTGTTCTGCATGACGTAAAGCGTGGTCCAGCCGAAAAACAGCAGGCCGTGGAGGTGAAATCTCAGCGGTACGTCGAAGGACGACCGACCCAGCGCGAGCTGCGTCGAGAAGCCTGCAACCAGTACCACCGCCATCAGGATGGCGGAGACGAAATAGAATTTCTCGTCGTGGCCGATCGCCGTGCGCACGCGCACTGACTGTGCCGGAACTGCAGCCGTTTCCATCGTCAGCCTCCCTGCCGCTCTGCGGGAAGCCTAGCATAGCCATCGCAGGACGCCACTCAGCCCGGCAGCAGGATCTCTTCCGGGGGAGGCCGCAGGTTGTAGCTGGATGCCATCGAGCGGCCGTAGGCACCGACATTGGCGACCAGCAGCACATCTCCCTCACGGGTTTCAGGCAGCAGCCGGTCATGCCCGAGTACGTCGCCGCTTTCGCAGATGGGCCCGACCACGTCATAGCTGCCGACAGTGGGCTCATCGAGCCGCGACAGGTTCACGATCTCGTGGAACGCGCCGTACAACGCCGGCCGGATCAGGGCATTCATGCCTGTTGCCACGCCGACATAGCCCTGCCTGCCCTTCTGCTTCAACTGCGTCACCCGCGCCAGCAGCACCCCGCCAACCGCCACCAGATAGCGACCGGGCTCGATCCACAGCGAGAAGCCAGGGTTGGCCGCCTTGAAGGCCAGCAGCGCCGTATCCAGCGCCGCAAGGTCAAGCCGCGCGCGGTGGTTGGAATCCGGCACGCCGAAGCCACCGCCGATGTTCAGCGTGGTCACCGTCCCAAGCCGCGCAGCTACTGCGCCCAGCTCGTTCGCCGTCTGTGACCAGTTATGGATCTCAGTGATGCCACTGCCGGTATGCGCATGCAGGCCGAAAACGATCACGCCGGTCGAGCGCACCAGTTGCTGCAGTTCCTCGATCTCGCCCAGTGGCACACCGAACTTGGCATAGGTGCCGGCGGTGCGAACATGGTGGTGATGACCCCGGCCCGTGCCGGTATCGATGCGCACCAGCACGCGCCTGCCACGGAACAGTTCCGGCCAGGCGCGCAGCGCATGCAGGTTGTCGATCGTGACGTTCACGCCCTTGGCAAGCGCATATTCGTATTCGGCACGTGGCGCGAAGTTGGGCGTGAACAGCACATCGCCGGGATTGATCCCGGGCAGCGTGGCGAATACGTGATCGAGCTCGGCGCGCGAGACGCATTCCATGCGCACGCCTGCGGCATGCAGCAGCTGCAGCAGGCCCGGATGCCAGTTGGCCTTCGTGGCGTAGTGCACACGATCGATGGCGGCGAGTCCGAGCAGGTCGCGCGCACTCTGCAGCACGGTCGCCGCGTCGTATACATACGCCGCATCGCGACCCTGCATGGCGGCCAGCAGCTGCGCCTGCTTGTCCTGCCACCACCAGTTGGCCGGCGCCGTGAAAGTGCCGGGTTTGCGGAACAGCTCTTCCCACGTCGGGCCAATGACCTTGTCGCCCGGCTCCGGATGAATCAGCAGCGCATGCAGCTGCT
>JBDSGY010000285.1:0-3535 GCA_039918755.1 Steroidobacteraceae bacterium | reverse complement strand
CCGTACCACCGGACGCAGACCTACAAGCGCGAGCGGGACTGGAACCTGATGGAGTTCGTCTGCGCCGAGAACGATCGCAATCCCGTCGATGCTGAAGGCCTCACCAAGTTCAAGTAGGAGTCGGTATGCGCAATGCAAATACGTTGCAGGTACTGCTGGCCATGGCGGCCATCAGCGTGGCCGGAGCAACGCATGCCCATCACTCGTTGTCCGGGCAATTCGATGTAACGCGCAGCTTCGAGATCACGGGCGTCGTGTCGCGCGTCGAGTGGGTCAATCCGCACACCTATCTCTATGTCGATGTGCGGCAGCCGGACGGCGCGATGCTCACCTACAAGTTTGAATCCCTGCCTGTGGCCATGATGCGCAAGGCGGGACTGTCCAAGCAGGATCTGCAGGCCAGCGGCAAAGCAGTAACCATCCAGGCCCATCCGGCACGCAGCGGTGTGCCCACGCTGGGATATCTGCTGCATCTGCATCTGGCCGATGGGCGCGACATCCAGTTCGCGCGTGTTCCAGGAGCCGAGCAACCATGAAAAAGCGTAACTACACATTTGTCCCTTTGATGGCAGCCCTGCTGGGCGTGACTGCGGCCGGGGCGGCAGACCCTGCCACGCCCCGCCTGGCGGGCGGGCATCCCGATCTGAACGGCAACTGGGACAACGGTGGCGGCATCGATTTCCTGAAACCGGTAACGCTTGCCAATGGCTCGGTGTGCGTCACCGGCTGTCCAGCGGCGGCGGGCGCGCCTGCTGCAGCGCCAACCGCACGCGCTGCGCCGGATCGTCCGCGTTACAAGCCGGAGGTGCAGGCCCGCGTTGAAAATCTGCGCGTGCGCCAGCAGAAGGAAGATCCTGTGCTGCGCTGCCAGCCACCCGGCGTGCCGCGCATCGGGCCGCCCGACAAGATCGTGCAGACGGCGCGTGAGGTCGTGTTCCTCTATGAGGATGTTTCCGGGCCCTTCTTCCGCATCGTGCCGCTGGTGGCGGGCGTGCGTCGCGTCGACGACAGCGAGTCCTATCTGGGGGATGCCGCCGGCCACTGGGAGGGCGATACGCTGGTTGTCGAGACGCGCAACTTCAACGATCTGACCTGGCTGACGGACGACGGCTCGCTGCATACCACGGGGCTGGTGGTTACCGAGCGGCTCACCCGCAAGGGCAATGAAATCGACTACAGGGCCGTGGCCAGCGACCCCGCGGTGCTGGCGGAACCGTGGCAGCTTCGGCCGCGGCGGCTGGTGCGCAGCGAACTCGAAATGGCCGAGCCCGCGCCCTGCGTGGAGCAGGATATGGCCCACATGCAGGATGAATCCTTCCACACGAACCCGCGCTAGCTGCACTGATAACTTTTGCGCCGGGGAGAAGGAGCAGAATTCCAACCCCGGCAGGGGTTTACGCGGGACGCCCGAGCGCCTAGAATCCCCGTCCCGCCTGGAGGGTCAGGCGGGAAGGTGTTTTCTGCATGATGGGCCCCCGCGTGGGGCCTTTTGCTTGGGAAATAGGGCCGATAGGGCCCTTTTTTGTTTGTCCGCCCCGGTAAGGGTGGAGGGGTTCACGTCATGGTGCGAGAGCGCCTGATCGCGCTGGCCGAGCCATTGCTCGCCAGTCTGGGATATGAGCTGGTTGATATCGAATACGCGGCGACTCATTCCGAGGCGACGCTGAGGGTGTATATCGATTGGCCGGACGGCAAGATGCCGAGCGAAGCGGCTGCGCTGCCCGATGACGACGCGCGATCGTTTGATGGCATCGGCGTGGAAGATTGCGAGAAGGTGAGTCGGGAACTGTCCGCGCTGCTGGACGTGGAAGACCCGATTGCAGTGCCTTATCAGCTGGAAGTGTCTTCGCCTGGCGCGGACCGGATCCTGCGCACGATTGCGCACTACCGGCGCTATGTCGGGCAGCGCGTCCTGGTCGAACTGGCGGCGGCCCGCGATGGCCGGCGCCGGTATACAGGTGAAATGACGCGCGTGGATGACGATGGAATTGAACTGAACGTGGATGAATCGGTGGTGACGGTTCGCTATGCCGAGGTGGGCAAGACCCGCCTGGCGCCGGACTGGTCCCGCAAGAAGCGTCGAGGTAAGAAGTGATGATGAACAAAGAAATCCTGATGGTTGTGGATGCCGTCTCCAATGAGAAGGGCGTCGACAAGGAAATCATCTTCGAAGCGCTGGAAGCAGCGCTCGCTGCGGCCACTCGCAAGAAACACGGCGAGGAATGGGACGTGCGCGTCGCCATCAACCGCAAGACTGGCGACTACGATACTTTCCGTCGCTGGAAGGTGTTCGCGGACGATTCCACCGAGCTGGAAACGCCGGATCGCGAACTGCGCCTCGACGACGCGCTGGACCTCAGCAAGGACGCCGAACCGGGTGGCTATGTAGAAGAGCCGATGGAATCGGTGGCCTTTGGTCGCATCGCTGCCCAGCAGGCCAAGCAGGTCATGGTGCAGAAGGTGCGCGAGGCAGAACGCGCGCAGGTGGTGGACCTCTTCCAGGATCGCATCAATACGCTGGTCAGCGGCGTGGTCAAGCGCGTCGACCGCAATGGCATCTTCGTCGACCTCGGCAACAATGCCGAAGGCTTCATCTCCCGCACGGACATGATCCCGCGTGAGGCACTGAAGCCGCAGGATCGCGTCAAGGCTTTCCTGAAGGACGTGCGCAACGAGCCGCGCGGTCCACAGCTGTTCCTGTCCCGCACCGCGCCGGAATTCCTGATCGAGCTGTTCAAGCTCGAAGTGCCGGAAGTGGGGCAGGGCACCATCGAGATCCTGGGCGCCGCCCGCGATGCCGGCGTGCGCGCCAAGATCGCCGTGCGCAGCAACGAACCGCGCATCGACCCGGTCGGCGCCTGCGTCGGCATGCGTGGTTCGCGCGTGCAGGCCGTGTCGAACGAGATCGCCGGCGAACGCGTCGACATCATTCCCTTCGACGACAATCCGGCGCAGTTCGTCATCAATGCCATGTCGCCGGCCGAAGTGCAGTCGATCGTGGTGGATGAAGACTCGCACAGCATGGATATCGCGGTGGCCGAGGACAAACTGTCGCAGGCCATCGGTCGCGGCGGGCAGAACATCCGTCTGGCAAGCCAGCTCACCGGCTGGGAGCTGAACGTGATGACCGAGTCGGACGCCGAAGCCAAGAGCGAGACCGAAGCCTCGCGCCTGGTGCAGATGTTCATGAAGTCGCTGGATGTGGATGAAGACGTTGCCACGATCCTCGCGCAGGAAGGATTCTCGACCATCGAAGAACTGGCCTATGTGCCGGTCAGCGAGCTGGCCTCGATCGAGGCCTTCGACGAAGACCTGGTCAAGGAATTGCGCAATCGCGCCCGCGACGTGCTGCTGACGCAGGCCATCGCCAGCGAAGAGAGCCTGGAGAGCACGATGCCTTCGGACGACCTGCTGGCGCTGACGGGCATGAATCCGGATCTGGCGCTGGCGCTGTCGCAGCGCGGCGTGCGCACGCGCGAACAGCTGGCCGAGCAGGCCGTGGATGACCTTGCGGATATCGACGGGCTGGACGAAG
>JBDSGY010000284.1:0-9439 GCA_039918755.1 Steroidobacteraceae bacterium | reverse complement strand
GAGGCGCGGGCGGTGAAGAGGCTATCAGTCGACCGATCGGCGGCGCCGTCTACAGAAAGTTATTGGGCCAGATCATCGTGCGCCACATGTGCGCGACGGGTGAATTGTCAAACCCCAGCCCTTCCTCCGGCTCCCGGAAATGCCGTCCGATGATGTCGGTGAAGATCTCCGGGTCGACTTCCTTCCCCTCCTCGAAGCTGTAGATGTCATAGATGGTTATAAGCCGCGAGGTCATGTACCAGCGATGGTTGCGCGCATCCCGGTGCGCCTTCTGGATGTATTCCGGTGGCTCGTAGTCCGCACCGAAGAACTGGTTGTAGGCGTCCGGATACTTGAATCCCACCGACTCGTCGGCGAAGTAGCGCAGCGCCTGGTGGTATTGCACTGCCCAGGCCACTTCCTCGCTCACATAAGGTGCCACCATCTGCGCGCCCCAGTATCCGTGATCGGTGCGGATCAACGCGCCGTTCGAGATGTCGTGGAGCAGGCAAGCGATGACGATGGTCTCGCTTTGTCCGGCATCCAGTGCGCACTTGGCACTTTGCAGCAGGTGACGGAAGGCGATGTCCGAAAAACGGTAATGAAAGAAATCCAGCAGCCGCGGTCGCTCGGGCATCAGGGGCAGGCTGGCGTTCTGTCCCATCATGAATACAGCGCCAGTAGTGCTCATCTTCCTGAGCAGGGCAGCTTCGGGCTCGTGCACGCCGTCGGCCTGGAAGTTGGCCAACGGCTGCTGCATGGCCATCCGCTCGTGGCCAGCCTGCGGGCATTCCTCGCGCGCAATGAAACGGGGTCGTTTTCTGTATGGAATCATGGTGTGCGTCTGGCCTGGCGTGGGGCGATGGTGGCGCTGAACATCAGCTGCAACTGGTGATAGATCATGATCGGCAGGATGATCGCGCCGATTTCCGCAGAAGGAAACAGCACGCGCGCCATGGGCACGCCGCTGACGAGGCTCTTGAAGGATCCGCAGTATTGCGCGGTGCGGCCGTCGGCAACCGAAAATCCGGCCAGCCGGGTGGTGTTCAGCGTGAACAGCATGGCGATGGTAAGCAGCGTGGCGCAGACGGCGACCAGGGTCAGCAGGGTGGTGAACGGAACCTGCGACCAGATGCCGCCGATGACGGCAGCGGAAAACGCGCTGTATACCGACAGCAGGATGGTGAGCCGGTCGGACCATGAAATCAGCTTCTTCTGTCGCGCGGCCCACTCGGCAAGGAATGGCCGCAGCAGATGTCCGACCACGAACGGCAGCAGCAGCTGCAGCACTACCTTCCAGATGCCGGACACCGGGACGGCGCCACCACTCTGGGCATGCAGCAATGCGCCGATGATCAACGGCGTGAGCACGATGCCGAGCAGGTTCGAGGCGGCGGCCGAGGTGACACTGGCTGCGACATTGCCCTTGGCCAGCGACGTGAACGCGATGGACATCTGCACCGTGGACGGCAGGGCGCAGAGGAAGAGCACGCCAGCCCACAGGTTTGCGGGCAGCAATGCGGGCCACAGTCTGGACAGCCCCATGCCGAGCAGCGGGAACAGCACGTACGTGGTGCACAGGATCAACAGATGCAGCCGCCAGTGAATGAGCGCGGCGACCAGATTCTCACGCGGCAGCTTCAAGCCATGCAGGAAAAAGAGCAGCATGACGGCGGCCGTGGCGACTGCGCTCAGATATCCGGCTGCTTCCCCCGAAACAGGAAAGAGGCTGGCCAGCACCACGGTGGCCAGCAATGCCGGAATGATGGGATCCGGTATGAAGCGATTCATTTGTCGGCACGCCGGCGCGCCTTGCGGGAGCGCATGTTGAGCAGCTCCACCAGTACCGAAAATGCCATGGCCGTATAGATGTAGCCCTTGGGGACATGCACGCCGAAGGCCTCGGCCACCAGCGTCGTGCCGATCATCAGCAGGAAGCCCAGTGCCAGCATGACCACCGTGGGGTTGTTGTTGATGAAGTTGGCCAGCGGCGTGGCGGCGAACAGCATGATGCCGACGGTAACGACCACGGCGATGACCATGATGGGGATGTGATCGGTCATGCCGACGGCGGTAATGATGCTGTCCACCGAAAACACGATGTCGAGCACGATGATCTGGCCGATGGCGGCGGCAAAGCCGAGGCTCGCACGGGGCTCGAACACATCGGGCGTGCCACTGGTATCGGTGTTGTGGTGGATTTCCTTGGTGGCCTTCCAGATCAGGAACAGTCCGCCGGCCAGCAGGATGAGGTCACGCCAGGAAAAGGCCTGGCCCCAGATCTCGAACACCGGTGCCGTCATTTTGACGATGAGCGCCACCATGCCCAGCAGGGCCAGACGCATGATCAGGGCCAGCGAAATGCCTACCCGGCGCGCCTTGGTGCGGTGCTCCACGGCCAGCTTGTTGGTCAAAATGGATATGAAGATCAGATTGTCGATGCCCAGAACCACTTCCATGGCAATCAAAGTGCCCAGCGCCAGCCAGGCGGCGGGGTCGGCGGCGAGGGTCGTCAAGCTGTTCATTTAATAGAGGCCTTCCACGTTTTTCCGGATTATCGCATGTGCTACCTTTCGCGGTATTGGCCTGAATAAAACAGAAGGGAGTCTCTACCAATGTCTGAACATCGCATTCAGCAGGGCTTCGTTGCCGCTGCAGTGCTGGTTGCCCTGGGATTGGGGGGCGTCGCCAGCGCCAAGGAAAAGCCCGCACCGGAAATTCCCAAATGCGCCAAGCGCTTTGGCACGCTGGCCGTGAAAGAGCCCGAGGTGCAGTGGTGGCGGGAGTTGGGCCTGGAATCCCCCGAGGCGTTGATCAAGGTGTTCATCTCCGAATCGAAGTGCTTCACGCTGGTGGACCGCGGCAAGGGTCTGGAAGCGGCACAGGCCGAACGCGCGCTGGCTGGCGGCGGTGAGCTGCGCGGCGGCGCGAATGTCGGCAAGGGCCAGATGAAGGCAGCCGATTACGTCCTGATCCCCGATATCGTCAACAAGAATTCCAATTCCGGTGGCAAGAACATCGGCGGCATCCTGGGCGGCATGGTGGGTGGCGTCGTGGGTGCGGTGGCAGGCGGCATCAGCCTCAAGAGCAAGACCGCGAGTGTCGTGCTCACACTGACCGACGTGCGTTCCACCGAACAGGTATCGCTGGCGCAGGGCACGGCCAAGAAGACGGACCTGGGCTGGGGTGCCGGCGGCGGCGGCTTCTTCGGTGGCTTTGCTGCGGCCGGTGCCAGCAGTTACGCCAATACCGAGATCGGCCAGGTGGTGACGGCGGCTTATCTGGACGCTTACATCAAGATGGTCAACGACGTGATGGCCATCGAGCCCGATGCGAAGGCTAACAATGTGTCGCAGTCGGTGACGATGGCGAAGCCGGGCAAGATGTACGAGACGCCCAACACCAAGGGCAAGCTGGTGCGCGATCTGGAGCCGGGGATGACGCTGTATCCCACTGGCGAGAAGGATGGCATCTGGTGGAAGGCCTCCGACGAGCTGGGCAACGAGGGCTGGGTGCCTTCCACGCTGTTCGGGCTGGCGAAGTAACGCCGGACGGCCTGAAAAGCCTCGCGCGGTCGTACTGCGCGGGGCCTTTTCTTTTAGAATGGCCGGATGCAAGCGCTCGCGGTCCAGGGTCTCACCAAGACCTACAAGAATGGTGTCCAGGCCCTCAAGGGCATCGATCTGAACGTGCAGGAGGGCGACTTTTTCGCCATGCTCGGCCCGAACGGCGCCGGCAAAACCACGCTGATCGGCATTGTCACCTCATTGGTGAACAAGTCTGCCGGCAAGGTCAGCGTCTTCGGCCACGATATCGACACCGAGCTCGACCGCGCCAAGTCGTGCATCGGCATCGTGCCGCAGGAAATCAATTTCAACATGTTCGAGTCGCCGGAAACCATCGTGGTCAACCAGGCGGGTTTCTATGGCGTGGAGCGCGGGCTGGCGCGCGAGCGTGCGGAGAAATACCTCAAGCAGTTGCAGCTCTGGGAAAAGCGCAAGAGCATGGCGCGCTCGCTGTCCGGCGGCATGAAGCGGCGGCTGATGATTGCCCGCGCGCTGATGCACGAGCCCCGGTTGCTGATCCTTGATGAACCCACTGCTGGCGTGGACATCGAGATCCGACGATCGATGTGGGATTTCCTGCGCCAGATCAACGAGCAGGGCACCACCATAATCCTGACCACGCACTACCTGGAAGAGGCCGAAAACCTCTGCCGCAATATCGCAATCATCGATGGCGGGCGCATTATCGAGCGCGACAGCATGAGCAACCTGTTGCGCAAGCTGCAGACCGAGAGCTTCCTGCTGGCGCTGCGCAATCCGCTTGCGATTGTGCCGCGGCTGGAAGACACGGCCCTGAAGCTGGTTGACGACCACACGCTGGAGATCGAGATTTCGAAAGAGCAGAGCCTGAACGAAATCTTTGCACGCCTGAGCGCGCAGGGCGTGGACGTGATTTCGATGCGCAACAAGGTCAATCGGCTCGAAGAGATGTTCATGCGCCTGGTGGAGAATCGCGCACCATGAGCACGCAGGCTCTGCCGCTGTCCACGATCCGCGCGGTGGGATTTCGCACCATCGTCATCCGCGAATACGGGCGCATCATTCGCATCTGGGGCCAGACGCTGGTGCCGTCCGCGGTGACCACCACGCTGTACTTCGTGATCTTCGGCAGCCTGGTAGGCAAGCGCATCGGCGCGATGGGCGGCTTCGACTACATCGCCTACATCGCGCCTGGCCTGATCATGATGTCGGTGATCACCAATTCCTACGGCAATGTCGTGTCGTCGTTTTTCGGCGCCAAGTTCGGCAAGCACATCGAGGAGCTGCTGGTCTCGCCGCTGCCCAACTGGGTGATCGTGGCGGGCTATGTGTGCGGCGGCCTGATGCGCGGCATCATGGTGGGGATGGTGGTCACGCTGGTGGCGCTGGTCTTCATCTGGCTGCATTCCCATCATCTGGAAGTGCAGCACATCGGCATCGTGCTGTCCGCGGTGCTGTTGACCTCCGCCGTATTTTCGCTGGCCGGCCTGATCAATGCGATTTTCGCCAAGAACTTTGACCAGGTGAACTGGATTCCGGCCTTCGTGCTGACGCCGCTGACCTATTTCGGCGGCGTGTTCTATTCTGTGGATCTGCTGCCGGCCTGGGCGCAGAAGATCTCCATGGTGAATCCGATCCTGCACATGGTGAATGCGTTCCGCTATGGTTTCCTCGGCACTTCCGACGTGAGCGTGCCGGGCGCGTTTGCGATCATGATCGTGTGCGTGGTGGCCATGTTTACCGCCGCGGTGGTGCTGCTGAATCGTGGATCCGGCACCCGTGACTGAAGCTGCCGGATTTGTCGCGAAGCTCTACGCAGCGGCCGCTCGCAACAATTCACTGGTTTGCGTGGGTCTGGATCCGGAGCCGGAGAAGCTGCCGGCACATGTCAGGGCGCTGCCGCAGCCGATCTTCGAATTCAACCGGCAGATCATCGACGCCACGGCGCACTTTGCCTGCTGTTTCAAGCCGCAATTCGCGCATTACGCGGCGCTAGGCGCCGAAGACCAGTTGCTGGCCACCATCCGGTATATCCACGAACAGCATCCCGGGCTGCCGGTGATCCTGGATTCCAAGCGTGGCGACATCGGCAGCACGGCTGCGAAATACGCCCAGGAATCCTTCGAGCGCTATGGCGCGGACGCCGTGACGTTGAATCCGTACCTGGGGTTCGATTCCATCGAGCCGTACCTGAAATGGCGCGATCGCGGCGTGATCATCCTGTGCCGCACTTCAAATCCGGGGGCGCGCGACTTCCAGGATCTGGAGTCCGGAGGCAAGCGTCTGTACCGGCATGTCGCGGAGCGCGTGGCGCGGGACTGGAATTCCACCGGCAACTGCATGCTGGTGATCGGCGCCACCTATCCGGAAGAGCTGGCGGAAATCCGCGCCGCGGTGGGCGATCTGCCATTCCTGGTGCCGGGCGTCGGCGCGCAGGGCGGCGATGTTGCCGCCGCGGTGCGCGCAGGCCGCACTGCCAATGGATTGGGGATGGTGCTGAATTCGTCGCGCGGGATCATCTACGCGGCGAGCGGCGCGGATTTCGCCGCCGCCGCCGCCGTCGCGGCGCGCACCCTGCGCGACGAGATCAACCTCTACCGCTGATGCGCCGCCTTACTTCTTGACCCAGGCGCCACCGGCGTCCTGGTAGTACCAGCCGGCGCGCGCACCGCGCTCCACCCAGCGGCGCGCGAAGATCTTGCGGATGTCGCCGGCCCACTCCGGATGGTTGTTCGCCTTCGCGATCTCCGTGTACAGCGTCTCGCGGTCCCTGTTGTCCTCGGACACGAGCCGGGCGATCAGCGCACGCTCGGGCAGCGACACCACGCTGGCGTCGCGCAGTTCGATGAGGCCGGTCTGCGTCATGCCGAGCGCCCCCGAGTCGAAGAACTTCTGCAGCTGGCCAAAGCGAGCCGTCATGGAAGCCGTGATCGCGCGGATCTCCGGGGAAGAGATGTCCATGTTGGCCGCTTCCTGCGCCTGCGCGGCCGGGACTGCCGCGTAGAGCACCTTGCCGAGTGCAACAACCAGGAGGTTGGATTCCTGACGCCGCAGCTGCCCGGTGGGCGGGGTGACCGGGGCGACATTCGGGCGCGCCGCGCCATTGCCCGTTGCGCCCGTGACGGCGTCGATGATCTGGTCGGCAGCCTTCTCTGCTGCGGCAGCAGGGAAATACACGTTGATGGTGACGCAGGCCGCGATGGCGAGGCTGACCACGGCAATCTTGCTGAAGCGCGCGATGCCGCGCAGCGGGTGTTGAGACATTTTCGTACTCCTGATCATGCGGGCATTGAACCCGGTGGCGACTGAACTGTGCCTGAACCCGTCTACTTTAGCTGGATGCCTTCGGGGTTGCTCAACGCGTCACTGACCTGTGTCATGAGCCGCGGCCAGTCCACGCGCTGGTTATTGCCAATGATGTCGATGCGGGGCAGGCCGCGGCCCTTGACGATGTAGAAGCCGGTCTTGGCGGCGCCAACGCCGCCCATCTGGCACACGTCGTTGCTCAGCCGGCACGAAAGGCCAATGCGGTCGTAGCCGAATTCATCGAAGAACTTCAGCGCACCGGATTGCAGTGCTGCGGTGACACCGCCGCCGCCACCGCCGATATCCGACAGGTTCTGCACGGCGCGCTGGCTGATGCGGTGCCTCGACTTGTCGCCTTTCGGCGTGGCCATGACGAGGTTGAAGGCAACGGGTGTCCAGTTGAAGGTCTCAAGGCCTGTGAGGTCCACGTCGAGCCGGCCGGTTATGCTGCCGAATTCAAACGTGCTGGTGATGGCCTTCAGGTCGAGATCGCGCGCAACAATGTCGCCATAAAGGCGCGGCCACTGGCCCAGCGGTTCGCGCACGCGCAGGTTGCTGGCGACCACCCGGCCATCGAACACATTCGCTTCGAAGTTGCCCTGCAGGCTCAGCAGCTGGTCCTTGTACGTGAGGCCCGGAATGCGGCCGGAGAGCTGTCCGGAAAATTCCGGCAGGCCGAAGGCTTTGGCAATCGGCGCGACACTGATGGGTTCGATCACGGCGTCGAACACGCCGCTCATCGCCTCGCTGCCGATCTGCTCGGCGGAAAGTGTGTTGACCAGCAGTGCGCCGTCGAAGAATGGCAGCCGTGCCGGCTTGATCAGCCGGAAGTCGCGGTCCTGCGCGATGAAATCCAGCTTCGACTGCGCGCCCACGATTCCCCAGCCCTGCGAGTTCTCCCAGGAAAGCCACGAAGGACGGGGCGGGCCGGTGGCGCCGGCAGTCCAGTGCAGTTCGCTGTTGATGCCATCGACATGCAGTGCGCGACTCGCATCGCCGAGCGTCAGCTCATGCACCAGCAGGTCCAGCTGCGTCGGGAGATTGTCGATGACCTGCACGCGAGCCTCAGCCGTCCCTGTCGTCGTGAGCTGGTTGAAGGGCGTGGTGGCGAGCGACAGCTGCAGGTAGCTCGAGTAGGTGGCGGGGAAGCGGATGTCGCTGGCATCGAACGAGGCCTTCTTCACGGCAAAGGGCGCGAGAGTGACCTGCGCATCTCCAGTAAGCTGCAGCAGGTCGCGCTGCGTGCCCCGCACGTTCGATATCTGCACGGCATTGTCCGCATACGCGCCGCTGAGCTGCAGGTCCAGCGGATTCCTGTCCAAATCCAGCAGCACGGGGCCTGCCAGCGCCTGTCCACTGGTACCGGTGAGCTGCACTGTGAAAACCAGCGGCGCCTTTGTGAGGACGGCCGTGACATGAGTTTGCAGCGCGATCTTCTCGCCGATCCACGTGAAGGCGGCGTTCTGGAATCCGCCGTCGGTGAGCGCCAGCTTCAGATCGGCGGTGATGCCTGCGCCTTGCTGCGCGATCTCAGCGTGCAGATCCCCGCGGCCGCTGACGGCAAGAGCTTTTGGCAACGGCAGCCGTGCGCCCACCAGCGAGCGCAGCTCGGCGATCTGCAGCCCCGGCAGGTCAAGCCGTGCCTTGAATCCATCTGGTGTGCGGATCACATCAAACTTCAGCGTCGCACCGGCGACGCGCATGCCACCGCCAGATGCCGCGTAGGCGCCGGTGTCCGAGCGGAAACTGGCCTTGCCGTCCAGGCGCAGCTCGGGCCAGTGCGAACTCTGCGCCTGCAGCGACAGCGCATTGCACTCGAAGCGCGGTTCGCGGATCAGCGGATTGACGCAGTGCATCCGCACGGAGAGCGGCCCCGTCTGCGCCGCAACGGCTGCCGGCGGCCGCACGCTGGCGGCATGTACGTCGAGTTCACTGCTCGTGGACGAGTGGATCTGCAGGCTGGCGACGACATCCTTGGTCTGGATGCCGGCCACAACCACACTGGCCGCGCGCACCTGTATGCGATCGATCGCCTGCGCCGGCAGCATTGGGACCATGGCCACCAGTGCGAGCGGCCATCTCATGCGGAATTGATCTCGACAGTGACATGGCTGAGGCGCGGAATGCCGGCCAGCCGCATGCGGATTTCATCTGGCGTGCCGGCATTGGGGCCGCGCAGTGTCAGCATCAGACCATAGTGGCCCGGGCCGAGGCGCCACAGGTGCAGGTCCGAGATGGTGGCGCCACTGAGCGCGGCCAGACGCTCGCGCACCTGCTTTTCCAGCGCGCCGTCATCGTGGGAGTCGAGCAGTGTGCGGCCGGCCGAACGCACGAGGCCCAGCGACCAGTGTGCAATCACCGCCGCGCCGAGCAGCCCTGCGGCTGCATCCATCCAGATCCAGCCCATGAACTTGCCTGCGATGAGTCCGAGAATGGCGAGCACCGAGGTGAGCGCGTCAGCCAGTACATGCAGATAGGCGGCGCGCAGGTTTGTGTCCTGGTGGGCGCCGTGGTCGTGGTCGTCATCGTCATCGTCGTCGTCGTGATGGTGGTCGTCGCGCAGCATCCAGGCGCTGACCAGATTGACCAGCAAGCCCAGCACCGCGATG
>JBDSGY010000283.1:0-4678 GCA_039918755.1 Steroidobacteraceae bacterium | reverse complement strand
GAACCTGCGCAACGACAACGGTGTCGACCTCGCGAACGGCACGGCGACCAACGCAGCGCACAACGCCTTCCTGCTGGTTGTGGCAACAGGCATGACGTTCGTGATCCTCACCGGTGGCATTGACCTGTCGGTCGGAGCAGTGGTGGCGTTCACGACCGTGCTGCTTGCGAACCTGGTGCAGCGCCACGGTTGGCACCCGCTGGCCGCCATGTCGCTTGCGCTTGCAGCCGGGACGGCATACGGCATGACCATGGGACTGATGATCGAGCGCTATCGCCTGCAGCCATTTGTCGTGACGCTGGCCGGCATGTTCCTGGCGCGCGGCGCCGCGACCCTGATCAGCGTCGATTCCATCGGCATCACCCATGCATTCCAGACTTCACTCGCCAATGCACGACTGCCGGTAGGTGGCGCGTCGCTGTCGATCGGCGCGGTGGCGGCGCTGACAGTCGTCGCAGTGGCCACGGTGGTGGCGCGTGGCACGCAGTTCGGGCGTACCGCCTACGCTATCGGCGGGAGTGAACAGTCTGCAGTGCTGATGGGCTTGCCCGTGTCAGCAACGCAGGTGCGCGTGTACGCGCTCAGTGGTTTCTGCGCGGCGTTGGCCGGCGTGATCTATTCTGTCTACACGCTTAGCGGCTATAGCCTGCATGCGACGGGACTGGAGCTTGACGCAATCGCCGCAGTGGTCATCGGCGGCACGCTGCTCTCGGGAGGCAGCGGCCATGTGCTGGGCACGCTATTTGGCGTGCTGGTGCTGGGCCTGATCCAGACATTGATTGCATTCGATGGCACCTTGAGCTCGTGGTGGACGCGCATCTTCGTCGGCGTGCTGCTGTTGTCGTTCTGCCTGCTGCAGCGCCTGCTTGCCAAACGCAGATAGGGACAACCCTGGCAGGTCAAATAGGCGCACAACTCACGACGCTTCGCTCGCGTGTGGACTGCGCAGTCCGTAGCCACGGCAACCCAGCGCAATCAGCAGTCCTGCGCAGGCCATGAACGCGCCGAGCACGCCAACGCCTGCGGTGCGGCTGCCGAGCCAGCCGCTGAGCAGGCCCAGCAGATAGGGTCCAACGAAACCGCCCAGATTGCCGAACGAATTGATCGCGGCAAGGCCAGCTGCGATCCCGGCGCCGGTGAGCATGGAACCCGGAAAGCTCCAGAACAGCGCTGTGGCAATCAGTGCGCCCGCGGTCGCCAGGGACAGCAGGATGGCCGTCATGACCGTGCTGCCCGTCCATGCAGTGCTGAGCGCCAGGCATGCGCCGCCCAGGATCGCCGCACTCGCGGCGTGCCAGCGCTTTTCGTTCAGTCGTTCCGCACGTCGCGTGACCAGCACCGACAGAACCGCGCTGCTGAAATAGCAGGCGGCAGTGATGGCGCCGATCACCAGCACCGAGTCGATCCCCGTTTCGCCGATGATGGTCGGCAGCCAGAAATTGATGCCGTAGACGCCGGTAACGATGCAGAACAGGATCGCGGTGAACAGCCACATCACTGGAATCGCGAACAGCTTGCGCACGGGATAGTCCTCCTTGCTGCCGGCCTCGCGGTCCAGGCGATCCTTGAGCAGGGCTTTCTCCTCCGGCGACAGCCAGCGCGCATCATCAATGCGATTGTCGAGGTAAAGCAGCACCCCGATTCCAAGCAGTACCGCCGGCGCCGCCTCGATGACGAACATCCACTGCCAGTCGTGCAGGCCGTGCATGCCAGCCATGCCGTCCATGATCGCACCCGAAAGGGGTGCGCCAAACACGAAGGCGAATGGCTGCGCCATCAGCAGCAGCGCAATGGCACGACTCTGGCGGTGGGAGGGAAACCACCCATTCAGATAGAGCAGCACACCGGGGAAGAAGCCGGCCTCCGCCGCGCCAAGCAGGAAACGCAGGGAATAGAACGTGATCTGTACCGACAGTCCCGTGGCGCGCGCCAGCGGCTCGACACAGGCCATCGCGGCGGAGACGAGTCCCCAGGTCACCATGATGCGGGCAATCCACACCCGCGCGCCCACTCTGTGCAGCGCGAGATTGCTGGGAATCTCGAACAGGAAATAGCCGATGAAGAAGATGCCAGCGCCGAAACCGTAGGCCGCCTCGGACATGCCAAGGTCGCCGAGCATGTGCAGCTTCGCAAAGCCGACGTTGACCCGGTCCAGGTAAGCGATCAGATAACAGAGGCCGAGGAACGGGAGCAGGCGCCAGGTCACCCTGGCATATATGCGTTCTTCCATTGGCTTCAGGTGCGATGCGGTGGTTTCATGATATGGCCCGTTCCCTTGTTCTTTTCATTCGCGCGCGAACTGTTTACACGAAGCGCGGGCAATGAGCCAGATGCATCGCTTCTGGACGGCAAGCATTGCGCCGTAACTGCAGCGGCAGGTTTCTGACGAGGTTACTTTGCGCTAGAGTGCACCGCACGTTCGCAGCACAATCAAATGCGCACGACAAGAAGGGGGCGTTAGTCATGATCGGAGCATCCACCGGGTCTTTGAAGCGGGGTCTGTTGCTTGCCGTTGGTCTGGCTTTGCTGGCCGCACCCGCAGTTGCTGCGCATTCGCGCGGCAAGGTCGCCAAGGTTGGCGAGCACATCAAGGATTGCCGCAATTGTCCGGAGCTTGTGGTTCTGCCGGCGGGAAAGTTTCTCATGGGCTCGCCCATGGACGAGGCCGAGCGCCGCGACAACGAAAAGCAGCGGCAGATCACCATCGCCCACCCGTTCGCAATGAGCGCCACTCCGGTCACGTGGGATCAATGGGAAGCCTGTGCGCGCGACCGCTGGTGTGAAGACCTCGCCATCGAGGAAGCGCTTCGTCTGAATCGTGACGGTACGGTAAATGCGAAGTACGTGGACTTCGGCCGCGGATCGCGGCCTGCAGTCGGCATGAGTTGGTACGACGCCCAGAAATTCGTTGGCTGGCTGAACTGGAAGAGTGGCGCCGACGACGCCTATCACCTGCCCAGCGAAGCGGAGTGGGAATATGCGGCCCGGGCCGGCACAACCACGGCCTATCCGTGGGGCAACACGCTTGACTACAGATTCGGCAATTTCGGCAAGCGCGGGCACGAGCTGGGTGGTCAGGTGGAAGGGCGCGATGTCTGGGGGGATGAAACCTCGCCCGTAGCTTCATTCCCACCCAACGCCTGGGGTCTCTATGACATGCATGGGAATGTGTTCGAGTGGACCCAGGATTGCCTGCTGGCGGATCTCTCGAAGGCTCCCACCGATGGTCGCGCCAATACGCAGGGCGACTGCACCGTGCGCGTGTTCCGCAGCGGCACGTACATGAGCAATCCCTACATGCACCGCTCTGCGCGCCGCGGAGCGCCTTAGCAGGCGACCTCGCGGGGGCATAACTATTTGGGCTTCAGGGTGGCCAAGACGCTCGACTGAAAGACTACTTACCTCCAGCACCGGCCGGGCTGAAGCCCAGCAGCTTCATCGATCCTTTAAGGGACTTCGCTGCCTTGGGGTATTCCTTCCAGGAAGTGTTGCCTTCGGCCAGACGTGACTGGACGTTCTTCACGGACCATTGCGCGCCGCCCTTGAGCTTCGCAAGTTCCGACCATGCCAACGGCACGGAGATGCCGAGCCCGGGCCTGGCGCGCGCCGACCATGCGCACGCCGTGGTTGCGCCAAATCCATTGCGCAGGTAATCGATGAATACCCTGCCCACGCGATTCTTCGGTCCGCTCTTCGCCACAAACAGTTTGGGCAGGGTTGCAGCCATGTGCACGACGATTGCTTCGGAGAAACTCTTCACGGTGTCCCAGTCGAACTCTGGCGTGATGGGGACAACGACGTGCAGACCCTTGCCACCGCTGGTCTTCAGGAATACGGCGAGCTTCAGTTGTTCGAGGAACCCATGCATCAGCGTGGCGCCCTCCCGCACCTGGTCCCACTCGACGCCTTCGCCGGGATCGAGGTCGAAGATCATGCGGTCGGGTCTGTGAAACGCGGACTTCGTGGCATTCCAGGTGTGGAATTCGATCACGTTCATCTGCGCGGCGGAGAGCAGTCCCAGCGGCGAGGCGATGACCAGGTAGGGCGGATGGTCGGGATCCAGGCTGCGGTCGAGCTGGTCGACGCCGTCCATCCGGAACTTCTCTTCATGCTTCTGGAAGAAGACCGGTTTGGCGATGCCCTGGGGGGCTTTCACCAGCGAAACTGGTCGACCCTGCAGGTGCTGCATCATCAACTCGCCGACCAGCGCGTAGTAGCGGATGACTTCTATCTTGGTAGTTCCCGAGGTCGTGTCCACGACCCGCTCCGGATGCGATACCCGCAGCTTCGCGGGAATCAGTGATTGCGGTTCTTCGCTGTCTGGCCCCAATGGTGCGACAGGATCTTCCTTGACGATCGATTTGGCTGGCTTGTCCGTGCGTAGCGCGTGGAACACCGGGTGGCGCAGGTGACCGCTGCCCGTCCATTCCGAGAAGGTGACCTCCGCCACCAGAATGGGCTTCACCCAGTGCACCGACTTCTCGGAGATCCGTGTCTCGAAGGGGCTTTTCGTTGCGGCCAGCTTTTTCAGTTTTGCACTGACCTGTGCCAGCGAGCTGTCATTGAAGCCGCTGCCCACCTTGCCAGCGTATACAAGCTTGCCTCCTGCATCGTGCACGCCGAGCAGCAGCGAACCGAGCCCTGAGCGCGAGCCTTTTGGCTCCGTCCAGCCGCCGAC
>JBDSGY010000282.1:0-3807 GCA_039918755.1 Steroidobacteraceae bacterium | reverse complement strand
TGAAAAGCACATCGCCAGGGGATTGCTGCTGTGCCGGGAACGCCTGCTGGGCCGGCGGACCGTGGCCGATCCTGCACCGCTGGCGCGCAGTGGCACATGAGCAATCTCAGCGCGTTCCCTGATCTCGCCGCCGCGCGCGAGCAGGCCGCTGAATGGATCGTGCGCATGGATCGCGGCCTCTCTGCCGCGGAGCAGCCAGTGTTCAGTCAATGGCTGCGCGGCACGGCAAACCGGCGCGCGTTCGAGGAACTTGGAGGCCTGTGGAAAGACCTGGATGTCGTGTCGGTGCTGGCGGAGGTGTATCCGCGCCCCGCTGCGCGTACCTCGCGCCGCATGCGGGCCCTACTGGCCGCGGGAGCTGCCGCTGCGCTGCTGGCGGCGGTCGCGCTGCAGTTCATGCCGCGCGGCACGGCGCCGTTATCGGCGCCCGCCGGAACCACGCTGAGCGTGGAGACCTTGGCCACGGCGGTCGGAGAGCAGAAAACGTTCACGCTGCGCGACGGCTCCCTGCTGACGCTCAACACCGATTCACGGGTTGAAGTGTCGCTGTCCAAGAATGTCCGGAAACTCAGCCTGCGTCGCGGCGAAGCCCACTTCGAAGTGGCGCATGACGCAGCCCGACCGTTCGTCGTTGCGGCAGGTGCATTGGCCGTGCGGGCGGTGGGCACTGCGTTCAACGTCCGCCTGCGTGACAGCCAGGGCACCGACGTGCTGGTCACGTCCGGCACCGTGCGGATTTCCGAGCCGGCACATGACGCCGCACCGGCGTCGATGGTGAACGCCGGTGAGTTGCTCGCGCTGCGCGCGGACGGCACGCGCGACGTGCGACGACTGGACGCCACCGCGATGGAATCACGTCTCGCCTGGCGCCGCAGCGTGCTGATCTTTGACGGTGAAACGCTGGCCCAGGCGCTGGGCGAATTCTCGCGCTACACCCCACGCCATCTCTACCTGGCTGATCCCGGACTCGGCAAAGTCCGCATTGCGGGCTATTTCCCGACCGACAACCTGTCGGTGCTGCTCGCCAGCCTGCGCGCCAATTTCGGCATCGTGGCAACGGAGACCGCCACCGGGCTGCGCCTTGCTGCAGCCGCAGAGCGCGCACCGCAGAAATAGCGGCAGCGGCTCCAGATCCATGCAGGGCATACGGGGAACGAGCACGAGCGCGGCATTGCTTGCGCTGCTCCTGTTTGCCTCCACGGTTGCATCGGCCACGCCGCGACCGTTCGACATTCCTGCTGGCCCCGCCAACCAGACGCTGACGCGGTTCGCGCAGCAGGCGGGCATCGCCATCGTGTTCCCTTATGAGCTCGCAGCGGGCCATGTCACACGGCGCGTGCAGGGGAGACTCGAACCAGATGCGGCGCTGCGCCAGCTGCTGTTGCGCAGCGGCCTCGTCGCCCGTCGGGATGAAAACGGCCAGATCGTCATCGCACTGCTGGGCCGCGGGCCGGCACCCGGCGCGGCAACAGGGGCGTTGATCACGGCAGCAACCACCGACCTGGACGAGATCAACGTGACCGGCACGCGCCTCGAGCGCGGCATGCTGACGCCGACGCCAGTGACGGCTGTTTCGCGCCATGAACTGTCCACGCTGTCGACGGGCACGCTGGCCGAGGCGCTGGTTGAGCTGCCGTATTTTCTGAACAACGACACGCCACAGACGCAGTCCTATGCCACCTCTGCCGCGGCCGGTGCCAGCTACCTGAATCTGCGCGGCATCGGCTCCATCCGCACGCTGACGCTGCTCGATGGCAGGCGCATCGTGCCGGCGACGCGCTTTGGGACCGTCGACGTGGCGCTGCTGCCCCGGGGGCTCATCGAGCGCGTGGAGGTCGTGACCGGCGGCGCGTCGGCTGCGTATGGCTCCGATGCGGTCAGTGGCGTGGTCAACCTGGTGACCGATCCTGACTTCACCGGCCTGCGCGCACGCGTGCAGGCCGGCCTCTCTGATCGCGGTGACAACGGCAATGGCGAGATGTCACTTCTGCTGGGCACTGCGGTAGGGGAACGCTCGCACGTGGTCCTGTCGGCCGAGTTTTCGCGCGCCGCGGGCATTCGTGGCTACCGGCATCGCGACTGGTTCGAGAGCTGGTCGACCATTCCCAATCCAGGACCGGGTGGGCCGGTCAAAGTGACGGTGCGGGATGTGCACGCAACCGGATATACCTACGGCGGCCTGATTACTTCGGGGCCACTTGCCGGCACCCAGTTCCTGCCCGGCGCGGTACCTGCACCATTTGTGCAGGGCGCGTACTACACGCGAGCGGGCACGCAGTCCGGTGGCGATGGCGTCGACCCGGCCGCGGATCTGGTCTGGATGATGCCGGACCAGATGCGCGCCAACGCGTATCTGAAATTCACCACCGAGATCACGCCCGGCTTCACCGCCTATGCGCAGCTGTTCACCGGCCGCAGCAGCAACGCCTACGACAAGGACCCGCCGTCCCTGTGGGGCGCATGGGAAGCGACCATCTACCGTGACAATGCATTCCTGCCGGCGGACATCCGTTCGCAGATGGGATCGCTGGGCGTGAACTCATTCCGTTTGGGCCGCATCGGCAACGGCGATCTGGGCCGCGGCCGGGTGCACAATATCAGTGATCTGCTGTCAGCGACGCTGGGTGCCAGCCAGCAACTCGGGTACTGGCGGATCGATGGCTATTACCAGTACGGCCACAATCGCGACCTGTTGCGCTACGACGATACGCTGCGCATCGACCGCATCTATCGTGGCATCGACAGCGTGGTGAATCCGGCCGATGGCAGCATCGTCTGCCGTTCGACACTGATGTTCCCCACCGATGGATGCGTGCCGGTCAACCTCTTCGGCGCAGGCTCGGTGTCTGCTGCGGCCCGCGCGTATGTCACGGAGGGACGCTTCGAGCAGGTCCAGGATGTCACGGAACAGGTCGCCGAGTTCACGGCGCAGGGCGCGGTCCTGGAACTGCCCGCCGGACCGATCAGCCTTGCCACCGGCATCAACTGGCGCAGCGAGGCGGTGGAGAACAGGCCGCGGACCACGCCCGCGGCGCTGGCACTGCTCACGGTGCTTCCTGCCTCGACTCAGGGTTACCGCGGCCTGCCCTCCACCTACGTCGGTTCCGGCATCTTTGAACGAACGGCCGTGAACTACCTGAAGGGCAAATATGAAGTCGCCGAGCTGTTCGGTGAGGCCGCCATCCCGCTGCTGGCGAATCGTCCGCTGCTGCAGAGTCTCACGTTGCACACGGCGCTGCGGTACGCACGCTACAGCGGCAGCGGCACGGTGGCCGCCTGGAAAGGTGGACTCGACTGGGCGCTGAACGAACAAGTGCGGCTGCGGGCTACACGCTCGCGCGACGTGCGTGCCGGCAGCCTGTCCGAGCGTTTCGATTTCCGGGGCGGTGGCAGCGTGATCACGGACCCCGCGTTGCCGGGCACGCCGACTTATCCCATCGTCGCAACACGTATCGGCAATCCCAATGTGGATCCGGAGAAGGCTGACACCTGGACCGCCGGCTTCGTGTACAAGCCCGCATTTGCGCCGGGCCTTTCGATCTCCACCGATTACTACGACATCGGCATCGGCAACGCGATCTCGGTGCTGGGTGTGCAGAACATCGTCAATCGCTGCCAGGCTGGCAGCGCCCAGAGCTGCGCGCTGATCCTGCGCAGTTCCACCGATGGCCGGATCCTTTTCGTCAGTGATCTGGTGCTGAATGTGGCGGGCATCCGCTCACGCGGCATCGACGTGGAAGTGGCATGGCGCCAGCCGCTGTCATGGCTGGGCGGCGACGAATCGCTGGCCGTGCGGTTGCTCGGCAA
>JBDSGY010000281.1:0-5528 GCA_039918755.1 Steroidobacteraceae bacterium | reverse complement strand
AGGCCAGTGACTGCGCCACGGTTTTCTCGCCGCCGACTTCCAGCACCAGGTCGACGCCCTCGCCATCGGTGAGCTTGCGCACTTCGCCCGACCATTCCGGGATCTGTGCGTAGTTGATGCCGGCATCTGCACCCAGCGCGCGCGCCTTCTCGAGCTTGGCGTCACTGGAAGAGGTGATGATCACGCGTGCGCCCGCGGCCTTCGCCAGCTGCAGCGCCCAGATCGAAACCCCGCCTGTGCCCAGCAGCAGCACCGTGCTGCCCGGCTTGATCCGGCCTGCCTCGAACAGCGCATGCCACGCCGTGGTGCCCGCACAGGTGAGGGTGGCCGCCTGCGCAAAATCCAGCAGGGCAGGGCATTTCACCAGCGCCTGCTCATGCAGCACGATTTCCTCGGCCAGCGTGCCCGCATCGCCCGCGCCGAGCGCCCCGGTGATCCGCGCCGGCGTCATGTGCCCTTCCACCCAGTTGGGGAAGAAGCTCGTCGCGACCCGGTCGCCCACCTTGAAACGCGTCACCTCGCTGCCGATCTCGAGCACCTCGCCCGCCGCATCCGAGCCAGGCACCAGCGGGCCCTGTGTGCTCACCGGGTAGAACCCGTTCACGATCATCAGGTCGCGGTAATTCAGGGCGGCGGCGCGCACCCGCACCCGCACCTGGCCCGCCCCCAGGGGGGCGCCCGTTTCTTCGCCCAGCTTCAGACCATCGATGCGACTGCCGGCCACGACGCGCCAGGTTTTCATGCAGGTTCTCCGGAAATGCAATAAAGGCGGGAGGGGGCCTCCCACGCGTTGTTTGTTGCTTCGACCTATCTTAATCTCCCTATGCGTGAACCGGAATGAAGTCCGACTGAAGGGGGCGTCCACTGGCGCCATCGATTACGACCTCAAGGCCGTAACTAGTCTGGAAGGCCACGGGCTGAACCAGCCGATCCTGCGTGCCGACGTGGCGGGCATGCCGCTGGAATGGGTGGATTACAAGGAAGCCGCCCGCCTCTACACCATGGGCCAGGTCGCGTATGCCTGCGGCTCGCCGCTGTACAACCTGCATGGCGGCACCAATGCGCTGTCCGGGCTGCGCACCGTGCTCGAGATCAACTCGATCATCGCCACCATCGGCCACACGGCCAATCCCGGCAACACCCGGCATGACTACATCCCGCCGCTCAACAACCAGACGCTGTTCCGGCGGGACGGCTACATCTGCCTGTACTGCGCACAACGCTTTCCCAGTCCCGAGCTGTCGCGCGATCACATCCGCCCGTTCAGCCAGGGCGGGCAGGACATCTGGAACAATGTGGCCACCGCCTGCCGCCGCTGCAACAACGCCAAGGCTTCGCGCACCCCCGAGCAGGCGAAGATGCAGCTCATCGCCGTGCCATTCACGCCCACCTACGCCGAATACATCTTCCTCAAGGGCCGGCGCGTGCTCGCCGACCAGATGCAGTACCTGCTCGCGCATTTCCCGCGCAGCAGCCCGCTGCATGCACGCATCAGTGGCTGGCTGAACTAGCCCCTCATCCGCAAGGTCCGCTTGATCCACCTCATCGACGCTTCCGTCTACGTCTTCCGCGCGTATTACTCCCTGCCGCCGGAGATGCGCGACACGGAGGGCAACTCTGTGCACGCGCTGTATGGCTTTGCCCGGATGCTGGGCGACCTGGTCGAGCGCGTGAAGCCCGAATACATCGCCGTGGCGTTCGATGCCAGCCTCAGCACTTCGTTTCGCAACCAGATCTACGCGCCGTACAAGGCCAATCGCGACCCCGCACCGCCCGATCTGCACCTGCAGTTCGAGCGCTGCCGTGCCTGGTGCGGGCACATGGGCATCGCCTGGTTCGACAGCGCGGAGTTCGAGGCGGATGACATCATCGGCACGCTCGCCACGCGCATGCGTGGCGAAGGACTCCGATGCACCATCGTCTCGCGCGACAAGGATCTCGCCCAGCTCATCTCGCCCGGCGATGTGTACTGGGACTATGCCGGTGATTCCCGCTATCACCATGGCGAGATCGAGGAGCGCTTCGGCGTCGCCCCCGATCGCTACGCCGATTACCTCGCGCTCACCGGCGACGCCGTCGACAACATCGCCGGCGTGCCAGGTGTCGGCCCCAAGACGGCCGCCGTGCTGATGCGCTATTTCCCTTCACTGGATGATCTGTACGAGCGCATCGATGTCGTGCGCGACCTGCCCGTGCGCGGCGCCGCGCAACTGGTGGAGCGCCTGCTCAAACATCGCCAAGCCGCCTTCCTCGCGCGCCAGCTCACGCGCATCCGCTGCGACATGGAACTGGCCGTCACGCGCGATCACCTGCGTCGTCGCGCGCCCGACATGGCCGCCATCGACATCTTTTGCACCGCCAACGGTTTCGGCGCGCTGCTCAGCCGCCAGGCCGCAAGACTCCCCAGCACCGGAACATGAACAGCAAATCCATCCAGTCCTCGCTTCTGGAAGAACGCAGCTTCCCGCCACCTGCGGGCTTCGCACACGGCGCAAGCCCTGGCAGTCATGAACTCCAGCGTCTGCACGAACATGCCGCCCGCGACTTCGAAGGATTCTGGGCCACCCAGGCGCGCGAAGCGCTGGTCTGGCACAAGCCGTTCACCCGCACGCTGGATGAAAGCGCCGCGCCCAACTACACCTGGTTCGCCGACGGTCAGCTCAACGCTTCGTACAATTGCCTCGACGTGCACCTGCCCACTCGCGGCAATCATCCCGCGCTGGTATTCGAAGCCGAAAGCGGCGCAGTCCGTTCGCTCACCTACAGCCAGCTGCACGCCCAGGTCTGCAGGCTCGGCAATGCCATGCGCGCCCTCGGTGTGCGCAGCGGTGACCGCGTCGTCATCTACATGCCGCTCGTGCCCGAGGCCGTCATTGCCATGCAGGCCTGCGCCCGCATCGGCGCCATTCATTCCGTGGTGTTCGGTGGCTTCTCCGCACTCTCGATGCGCGACCGCATCGAGGACGCCGGAGCACGCTTCGTCATCACCGCCGACGGCGGCTATCGCGGCGGCAAGGTCGTGGAGCTCAAGGCCGGCACCGACAAGGCGCTGTCGGAAGGCGCAGCCAGCATCGAGAAGGTGATTGTCCTCAAGCACACGGGCCTCGACGTGCCGATGAAGGCAGGACGGGACCTCTGGTGGCATGACGTCATCGCCGGCGAGAGCGAGCAATGCGAACCCACCTGGGTGGACGCCGAGCATCCCCTGTTCCTGCTCTATACCTCCGGTTCCACCGGCAAGCCCAAAGGCATCCAGCACTCCACCGCAGGCTACCTCCTCGGCGCCAAGCTCACGTCCAAATGGGTGTTCGACCTTAAATCCGAAGACATCTTCTGGTGTACCGCAGATGTAGGCTGGGTCACCGGACACAGCTATGTGGCCTATGGGCCGCTGGCCAATGGCGTCACCGTGCTGTTGTACGAAGGCGCCCCCACGACGCCCGACGCCGGCCGCTTCTGGAAGATCATCCAGGAGCACAAGGTCAGCGTCTTCTACACCGCGCCCACCGCGCTGCGCGCCCTGATGAAACTCGGCGATGCCATTCCGCAAAGCTACGACCTCTCATCGCTGCGCCTGCTCGGCAGCGTCGGCGAGCCCATCAATCCAGAGGCCTGGATTTGGTATCACCGCGTGATCGGCGGCGAACGCTGCCCCATCGTCGACACCTGGTGGCAGACCGAGACCGGCGCCATCATGATTTCGCCAGTGCCCGGCGTCACTGCAACGAAGCCCGGCTCCTGCACGCGGCCACTGCCCGGCATCGACGTAACGATAGTCGACGAAGACGGTCATCCGGTGAAGGGAGTGGAGGCCGGCGGCTATCTCGTCATCCAGCGTCCCTGGCCTTTCATGCTGCGCACCATCTGGCGCGACAATGATCGCTATATAGAGACCTACTGGCAGCGCTTCCAGAATCGCTACTACGTCGCCGGCGACAGCGCGCATCGCGATGCCGATGGTTACTACTGGATCATGGGCCGCATCGATGATGTGCTGAACGTTGCCGGCCATCGCCTGGGCACCATGGAGATCGAATCCGCACTGGTCGCGCATCCACGCGTCGCAGAAGCGGCCGTTGTCGGTCGTCCGCATGACGTGAAGGGCGAGTCCGTGTTCGCGTTCGTGGTCTGCAAGGGCCATCGCCCGACTGGCGACACCAAGGCACTGGTGGAAGAGCTGCGCGCCTGGGTAGCCGAGCAGCTTGGCGCCATCGCCAAGCCCGATGAGATCCGCTTCGCCGAGAATCTTCCCAAGACCCGTTCCGGCAAGATCATGCGGCGCCTGCTGCGCAGCATCGCGCGCGGCGACGAGATTACCCAGGACATTTCGACGCTGGAGAATCCGGCAATCGTGGAGCAGTTGCGCGGCGACGGCTGAGGCGCATGCAGTCCCGCCTCAGGGACCTTCAAAGCACTGTCAGGTCATCTTTATGGCCGTGTCGGCAACAGCTCCATTGGACTCCGCAGCCCAGCTGCCGAAGATCCCAGCACATGGGTGTAGATCATCGTTGTGCTGACATCGGAGTGACCCAGCAGCTCCTGCACGCGACGGATGTCCACACCCGAATCGAGAAGATGCGTCGCAAACGAGTGCCGCAGCGTATGGGCCGTCACCCGCTTGTCTATTCGGGCCCGCACTGTGGCATAGCGCAAGGCGCGGGCAACCGTTTGAGGATATTGATGATGCCGGCGCTCAACCCCGGTACGGGGATCCACGCTCAACGTGGCGGCGGGAAACAGCCAGTGCCAGCTGAGTGACTCCGCGGCACGCCCCAGCTTGCGCTCCAGGGCGAATGGCAATTCAACACCCGGAACTCCAGCAGCGCGATCCTGCGTCCACAGTCGGCGGGAGCTCTCGATCTGTGCGCGCAGCGCTGACTCTGCGGGAATGGGCAACATCACGATGCGGTCCTTGGCCCCCTTTCCATTGCGCACGTAAACTACGCGGCGGGAAAAATCGACGTCCTTGACGCGCAGCGTCAGGCACTCCTGCAGGCGCAAGCCCGCACCATAGAGAAGTGAACAAATCAGCCAGTATGCAGGTGGCAGGCTGGTCAGGAGCGCCGCCACCTCCTCACGTGAGAGCACGACCGGCACGTGCTGCGGCGTTCTGGGTCGACCAATCTCTCCCATCCAGGGAAGGTCGACCCCCAGGACCTCGCGGTAAAGGAAGAGGATCGCTGCGAGCGCCTGCTTGTGAGTGGACGCAGAGACCTTCTGAGTGTTGGCGAGGTGTGATAGATATCGCTCTATCTCCGGCCCGGCCATGATGCGCGGGTGGCGCAGGCCGTGAAAGCGGATGAATCGGCGGACCCAGAACAGATACGCCTTTTCCGTGCGCAGGCTGTAGTGTTTATAGCGGATCTGCGTCCGCATCTGATCAAGCAGGCGAGGCGGAAGAGTTCTGGCAGACGGTGCATCAGAATGCTCAGCGTTGTTCTCGCGGTTATACCTGTACATCGCGCCAGCCCATGCGGGTAAAGCGATGATTTTGGTTCGGATCTTGTCGCCTGGCTCCTCAGGTTATT
>JBDSGY010000280.1:0-5066 GCA_039918755.1 Steroidobacteraceae bacterium | reverse complement strand
CGGTTGGTCGGTGCGTCGCTACGATCCGGGCGGCAGGCTCATGGCGACCGTGCACCTGCCGGTGGCGAACGTCACCAAGGTGGCCTTCGGTGGTGCGGATCTGAAGACTGCGTACGTGACCACTGCGCGCAAGGGACTCAGCACCGCCGAGCTTACGGCGCAGCCGGCTGCCGGCGATCTCTTCGTGTTCAAGGCAGCAGTCCCGGGGTTGCCTCTCACTGCTGCACAGGCCCCGATCTGAATCCCCGCCACGGCGTCAGCCTTCCATCTGCTCCAGCTCGCGGCCATTGGTCTCCTTGACCATGGCGCGGACGAACACCAACGACGCCGCCGCAGACAGCGCATAAAACCCGTACGTGATGGTCAGGCCGATGTTGGCTACCAGTTTGAAAGCGTGCTCGAGCCCTTCCTGCGTGCCATTGATCACGCCGCTGTCGTAACCGAACATGAATCCGCCGATGGTCGCGACGGCGACAATCAGCACCACGAAGGCCATGTTGACGCGGACGTGAGTTTCCTCGCTCATCTTGTCATCCCCCGTCTTTGTTGTTAGCGATAACGATCCTACCGCGACATTGGCGTGCCGTCAGCGACGGATTACGGCGGTGGGAGGACGTCGCCGTGGCGCGGCATCGGACTGGCGACGCACCAGCGTGAACTTCAGTTGTTGATGCCCGCTGGGCTGCGCGGTGCCAGCACGCACGGCCTTGACCTTGCGCACCAGCAGATCGAGCGCGGCGCGCGACATGTCACCGATGGGCTGTCGAACGGTGGTGAGCTCCGGCCAGATGGTGGTTGCCATCGCCGTGTCGTCAAAGCCGCAGACGGTCAGGTCGCTGGGCACGGCAAGTCCGTGGCTGTGCGCGACGGCAACCGTGGCGGCTGCCATGTCGTCATTGCTGGCAAATATCGCGGTGGGTGGTTCGGGCAGGCGCAGCAGTCGTTCAGCGGCATCAAGCCCTGAGCGATAGGTAAAGAAGCCTTGCGCGATCAATTCCGGCTCGATCATCAAGCCACGTTCGCGCAGCGCCGCTTCATACCCTTCCTGGCGGCGCAGGCTCGCGGTCTGGTCCGGATTTCCGGTGATGAATCCGACTCGAGCATGCCCCAGTGACAGCAGATGCGAAGTCATCTCGTGGGCCGCAGCGAAGTCATCGATACCGACACCGGACACCTCGTCAATCGGCCTGCCCGACGCCACCACCACGCAGGGCGTGCCATGGTCGAGCAGCAGATCGAGTACTGGCCGCGAATCGCACAGCGGCGGCGGCAACAGGATTCCGTCAATGCCATCTGCAATGAGGATGCGCGCCACGCGCACTTCATCGCTGCCGGCCACGCATTTCTCGACCACCAGTTGCACATGGCTGAAACTGGCCTGCTCCAGCACACCTACCAGGAACTCGCTGAGGTACGCGGCCGATGGGTTGCTGTACAGCAGTCCGATGCGGATCGGGCTGGCGCCAGCCAAGCTGCGCGCCGCCGGATTCGGCGCGTAATTGAGTTTGGCAATGGCCGCATCCACGGCGGCCAGCGTGGTGGCCCGCACATTGCTGGCGCCATTGATGACCCGCGACACCGTCATGGTCGAAACGCCAGCCTCGAGTGCCACGTCGGTGATGGTGGGCGCCGCCTTGCGGCGGCGACGCTGCGCTCTTTTCTTTTTCACGACAGATACCTGAGGTACATGCGCCACGATACACCAAGCACATTGGCGCAGACCATTGACAAGCGGCGGGCGCGCGAAGATGTTAGCGTTATTCACGACGGCGCGGAGCAAACTGATGGCAATCCGGGCAACCGTTGCAAGCCTTGCGGCGCTGACTCTGACGAGCTCAGCCACGGCGCAGGCCGCTGCCGCCTTGCCGCCATACAAGGATGCCGCGCGACCAGTAGCTGAACGGGTCGATGATCTGCTGTCGCGCATGACACTCGAAGAGAAGATCGCGCAGATGGTCACGGTCTGGGACAGCAAGGCCAGCGTCATGGACGCACGCCTGCAGATCGACCCTGCGAAGCTCAAGACCCGTTTTCCGGACGGACTCGGCCAGTTCGCGCGCCCTTCGGATGCGCGCGGCCCCGCGAGCCCGCGCGTCGAGAAAGGTCGCAACCCGCGCGAGACGGTGAACCTGGTGAATGCCGTGCAGCGCTACGCCGTCACGCAGACGCGGCTGGGTATTCCCGTGCTGTTTCACGAGGAAGGTCTGCATGGCTATGCCGCATTGGGCGCGACCAGCTTCCCGCAGGCCATTGCCCTCGCCTCGTCCTGGGATCCGGCGCTGGTCCGCGAAGTCAATGCGATCACCGCCCGCGAGATCCGCGCCCGTGGCGTGCACCTGGCGCTGTCCCCGGTGGTGGACATTGCGCGCGATCCACGGTGGGGCCGCATCGAAGAGACCTTCGGCGAGGATCCTTTCCTCGTCGGTGAAATGGGCGTCGCTGCGGTGGAAGGCCTGCAGGGCGTCGACCGCGCACGTGCACTTGCACCCGGCAAGGTCTTCGCAACGCTCAAGCACCTCACTGGCCACGGCCAGCCGGAAAGTGGCACCAACATCGGGCCTGCGCCGGTGTCCGAGCGCGAGCTGCGCAACAATTTCCTTCCACCGTTCGAGCAAGTGGTTGCACGCACCGGCATCAGTGCAGTCATGCCGTCGTACAACGAGATTGACGGTCTGCCCAGCCACGCCAATCGCTGGCTGCTGGCCGATGTGCTGCGCGGAGAATGGGGCTTCCAGGGTGTCGTGGTCAGCGACTACTACGCAATCGAGCAGTTGGCGAGCCTGCATCACGTCGCCGCGGACAACACGGCGGCTGCACTGCGCGCTCTGCAGGCCGGCGTGGACCAGGATCTGCCGGAAGGCGGCGCGTACACAGGCCTGCTTGCGGCGGTCAGGGACGGCCGGGCGCCTGTGGCAGGCATCGACACCGCCGTGCGCCAGATCCTGGACCTGAAGTTTCGCGCCGGCCTGTTTGAGCAGCCTTACGCAGATGCCGCCGCGGCCACCGCCCTCACCAACAATGCAGAGGCCCGCGCCCTGGCGCGCAGGGCCGCGGTGCGTTCGATGGGCTGTTCGGTGATGTGAGTCCCGGTGGCAAGCTACCGGTGACCATTCCTCGCAGCGTTGGACAGCTCCCCGTCTTCTACAATTCCAAACCAACCGCGCACCGCGGCTATCTATTCGATACTGCCGAACCGCTGTTTCCGTTCGGCTTCGGCCTGAGCTACACGAGCTTCGAACTTTCCGCGCCGCGGCTCTCGGCAAGCAGCATTGCAACACACGGCAGCGTGCAGGTGGCCGTGGACGTGCGCAACACCGGACCGCGGCCAGGCGACGAGACCGTGCAGCTTTACATCCGCGACCGGATCAGTTCCGTGACGCGGCCAATCAAAGAGCTGAAGGGATTTCAGCGCATCACGCTGCAGCCCGGGGAAAGCCGCACTGTAACGTTGACGCTGGATGCTCCTGCCCTGGCACTGTGGAACATGGACATGAAACGTGTGGTGGAGCCCGGCGAATTCGACATCATGACCGGACCCAATTCGGTGGACCTGCAGATGGCGCTGCTGAAGGTGACGCCATGAGCGACGCGGCCCGATCGACAGGCGGCAGGCAATTGGCCTGCTGGCTGCCGGCAATGTTGCCGCTGCCATGCCCGGCGTTAGCCACGCAGCTGGTCATTGCCTGAACCCTGGCCGAGGCCGGAGGCCCGGGGGTCGCCAGCGTTACAGCGACTGTTCGATGCGGTCCAGCGTGCGCATGGCGGTGATCACCTGATTCACACTGCCGTTAGGCTCTCGCTTTTCCTTGATGGCAGCGAAGAACTCGCGATCCTGCAGTTCGATGCCGTTCATCGACACATCCACCTTCGACACGTCGATCTGCGCATTCTTGCCGTCAAACAGATCGTCATAGCGGCAGAGGTAGGTGCCGTTGTCGCAGATGTAGCGGAAGAAGGTGCCCAGCGGACCGTCATTGTTGAAGGACAGCGACAGCGTGCACACCGCGCCCTTCGGCGTCTTCATCTGGATGCTCATGTCCATCGCGATCTTGAGCTCCGGATGCATCGGGCCCTGCACGCCGCGCGCAACCGAGGCTTCCTCGCCTGTCTGGTACTGGAACAGGTCCACCGTGTGGCAGGCATGGTGCCAGAGCAGATGGTCGGTCCAGCTGCGCGGCTTGCCCAGCGCATTCATGTTGGTGCGGCGGAAGAAATAGGTCTGCACATCCATCTGCAGCAGCTTGAGCTCGCCCGCGACGATCTTCCGGTGCACCCACTGGTGGCTGGGATTGAAGCGGCGCGTATGGCCGCCCATCGCGATCAACCCGGTTTCCTTCTGCACCTGCAGGATCGCTTCCGAGTCCTGCAAATTGTCGGCAATCGGAATCTCGATCATCACGTGCTTGCCGGCGCGCATGCACTGGATGGCCTGTGCGGCATGCATCTGCGTGGGCGTGGCGAGCAGCATGGCTTCGAGGCCAGGCTGTTTGAGGCTTTCCGCCAGATCGCCCGTGCAATGGGGAATCCTGAATTTCGCGGCCACTTCCTGCGTGGCTTCCGGGTTGCCGCCGGTGAGCGTGATGACCTCGATACCCGGGATATTGGCGATGGCCTCCAGATGCTTGATGCCAAACGCGCCCTGTCCTGCCAGACCTACTTTCATGTGATGAACCTCAACCAGTGAACCGGTATCTTAACACCCCTCCACAAGCCACTTGCCGCCACAACCATGGTTGACTTCAACGCCCCCTACTCGCTGCTCATCGACGGCCTGCTGGTTGATGCCGTTGCCCGCCTCGATGTCATCAATCCGGCATCGGGCAGCGTTTTTGCGCATTGTCCGGCCGCTGGGGGCGTCGAACTGGACCGGGCGGTCGCAGCAGCCCGGCGCGCCTTCCCCGCCTGGCGGGCCCTGGGCTTCGCGGGGCGCGCGGCCTGCGTCGCCCGCTTCGCTGCCCTGCTCGAGGCCAACGTCGAGCCGCTGGCCCGGCTGCTCACCCAGGAGCAGGGCAAGCCCGTCGGCCAGTCCCGGGATGAAATCGCCCGGGCCGCCTCCCTCTCGGTCG
>JBDSGY010000279.1:0-4888 GCA_039918755.1 Steroidobacteraceae bacterium | reverse complement strand
ACATCACGCTGTAGTTTTCCCAGGTGGGGATATAGATGAGTCCGGTCAGCGGGCTGAAAGCATTCGGATGCCAGGTGTGGCCACCCGGTGCACCCGGAGCAACGTTCCAGTTTTCGGTCAGGTACCGAGCGCCGGGAGTAATGATGGGCCGGCCCGTCTGCATGTCGATGCCGGTGTTCCAGTTCACCGTCGTGAATGCATCGCCGCTGATGAGCTTGCCATTGGCCGCTTCGAGCACATACAGCATGCCGTTCTTGGACGGCTGCACGATGACGTGCTTCTTCTGGCCGTTGAAGGTGAGATCCGCCGTGACCATCGGGCTGATCGCGTCGTAGTCCCACGAGTCGGCCGGGGTTTCCTGGTAGTGCCAGACGTATTCACCCGTGTCCGGCTTCACGGCAACGATCGAGTTGGTATAGAGCGCGTCCGAAAGCTTTCCATCCCGCACGGCGGAGTTCCACGGCGACGGTTGTCCCGTGCCGAAGTACAGCAGGTCCGTCACCGGGTCATACATCACCGAATCCCACACGGTGCCGCCACCGCCAGAGATCTTCCAGTATTCGCCGTCCCAGGTTGCCGCTGCCTTGGCGAGGACTTCCTTCTGCTGGGGTGCAGCCTCATAGCCCTTGGCCGGATCGCCTGGCACGGTCCAGAAGCGCCAGACTTCCTTGCCGGTTTCCGCATCGTAGGCCGCGACAAATCCGCGCGACCCGAACTCGCCACCGGAGGCGCCGACGAAGATCTTGCCCTTTGCTGCGCGTGGCGCCATCGACACTGAATACTTGGTGACGTTCGCAGCGCCAACCAGCTCCGCTGGCGAGGTCTGCGCTTCCCATTTGAGCTTGCCGGTCTTGGCGTCGACGGCGACCAGGCGCCCATCGAGCATGCCCATGTAGATCTTGCCATTCCACATGGCAATGCCCTTGTTCACATTGCCGAGGTTCTGGTGCGGCACCTGCACAGGAACATAGGCCCACAGCCGTTTGCCGTTGGTGGCATCGAAGGCAAGCAGGTGATTGCGCGAGGTGGACACGTAGATCACGCCATCCGCGTACAGCGGCGAGCCATGCTGGTTCTGGTTGGCGTCGTAGTCCGCGTAGAACGCGAGGCCCAGGTCCTTGACGTTGCCGTCGTTGATCTTTGCCAGCGGACTGAAGCGCTGTTCGCTGTAACTGCCGCCATAGGTGGCCCATTGGGTCGGGTCGTTGGTGCCCTTGAGCAGGCGCGCGTGCGTAACCGCGGCAGGCCTGGCCAGCGGATTGGACTGCGCGCCCACTGCGACAGCCACGGGCAGCAAGAGGGAAATACCCAGCAAACGAGCACGATTGGACACAGGACCCCCGTCAGGTGTTCTTCTATTTAATGAGCGCAGGAGTTTATCCCGATTTGGAGTAAACGGAACTGCGGCTCGGATCGCATAGCGAAAATGCCGACATCTGCGTCAATCTTCGGAAACTGAGCGCTCAATCAGCTCGATCTTGTATCCATCAGGGTCTTCCACGAACGCGATGACCGTGGTGCCGCCCTTCACTGGTCCGGCGGGCCGAACAACCTTGCCGCCGGCCGCCGCAATCTGTGCGCAGGTAGAGGCCACGTCCGGCACGCCGAGAGCAAGATGCCCAAACGCCGTTCCCAGCTCGTAACTTGCGACCCCGTAGTTGTACGTGAGCTCGAGCTCGGCGCTGCCGTCTTCGTTGCCCGCGCCGAACCCCAGGAAGGTCAGGGAGTATTTCTGGTCGGGCAGATCGCGCGTGCGCAGCACCTTCATGCCAATGATGCGCGTGTAGAAATCGACCGAGCGCTGCATGTCGCCGATGCGCAGCATGGTGTGCAGGAATTTCATGGAAGTACCTTGCGGAAGATGCGGATTGGAAAAGATGTCGGGCATTATGGGACACCAGAAGCCGGCAAACAGCTGGACCGCCAAGGGGGAAGGGATGCGATTCTTGCTCGGCTGCGTGCTCGCAGCTCTGGGCTGTGTCGCGGGCGCGGCACAGGCACCAGCCACGTTTCCCGCGCAACAACGCGCGCCTGGCGAACCTGCGCTCATTGCGCGCGGCAACAACCTCTACACTTCTTATTGTCGCGCCTGCCACGGCGTCGACCTTCGCGGCGGGGATCTGGGCGGACCGAACCTGCTGCGCTCGCAGCTGGTCCTCAACGATCTGGTGGGGGAAGCCATCGGCCCGGTCGTGCGCACCGGCCGGATACCGGCGGGTGGTGGCACGGCCATGCCCGCCTTGCCGCTGCCGGATGGCGACGTGAGCGCACTGGCCGAGTATCTGCACAGCGTGGTCTTCACCTCGCAGCCACAGGGCGCGCCGCCGGCGGGCTCGAAGATCGAATTGAATCTGCTGGTTGGCAACGCGCGCGCTGGCGAGCGCTATTTCCAGGCCGAATGTGCGACCTGTCATTCACCCACGGGTGACCTCGCGGGCATCGGCGCGCGCCTGAAGAATATCGAGCAGTTGCAGAACAGCTGGGTGGCGGGACGGCGCCTGGGCACTGCCACAACCAAAGTCGCGCGCCCGGCGCGCGTCACCGTGCGATTGGCTGGAGGCGAGACCATCCGTGGCGTGCTGCTGAGGATGGATGATTTCGTAGTGAGCCTGCGCACGGATGCAGGGGATTACCGCAGCTTCACGCGCCGCGCCAGCGCGCCGCGGATCGAATCCATCAAGGTGGACGATCCGGTTTCGCAGCATCGCGTGCTGTGGACGAAGCTCAGCGACAGCAACATGCACGACGTCACGGCGTACCTCGCGAGCCTCAAATGAGAAAACTCAAGATGCAAAGCCCGGCGCTGCACATTGTCCTGGCTGGCGCCGCACTGGCCTGCACGATGCCGCTGGCGGCACAGGAAAAATCACTCGTGCCTCCGGCCGTTCTGCAGCAGCCACTGACGAAGGACTGGCCCAGTTATTCCGGTGACTACACTGGCCAGCGTTTCAGCCGGCTGACACAGGTCGATCGCAGCACCGTCAGGCATCTGTCGCTGGCGTGGCTCACGCGCATGAGCACCGATACCCGCAACGCCATTGCCGGCGGCGAAGGCAAAGGCGATTTCCCGGTCGGCATCGCCAACATGAAAGGCGCGGTCCTGGAAGTCGATGGCGTGCTCTACGTCACCTCGCCCGATCACGCGTGGGCGATCGATGGTCGCGACGGCCGTGAACTCTGGCACTACTTCTGGAAGACGCGCGGCGGCACGCACATCGCCAGCCGCGGTTCGGCCATCTGGAACGACTCGCTGCTGTTCGAAACGCCGGACAACTACCTCGTGTCTCTGGATGTGCGCACCGGCAAGGAGAACTGGCACGTCGAGATCGCCGACTTCAACCAGCAGTACTTCTCCACCATGGCGCCCATCGTGGTGGGCGATCAGGTGCTGGTCGGCACGGGCAATGATCTGGACGCGCCCGGTTTCCTGCAGTCATACGACCCGCGCACGGGCAAGCGCAACTGGATCCACTACACCGTGCCGATGAATCCCGGCGATCCGGGTCTGGAAACCTGGCCCAGCCTCGATGCCGCGCGTCACGGCGGCGGACAGGTGTGGATGCCGGGTTCCTACGATCCTGCAACCGACCTCTATATATTCGGCACCGCCAACCCTACGCCGGGCTACACGGGTGTCTCGCGGCGGGGCGACAACCTGTTCACCTGCACGTTGATGGCGGTGAAGGTCTCCACCGGCAAGATGGTGTGGTACTACCAGACCTCGCCGCATGACACGCACGACTGGGATTCGGCGCAGACACCGATCCTGTTCGATGGCGTGATCAACGGCAAACCGCGCAAGCTGGTGTCCACCGCGGCGCGCAATGGTTACTTCTTCACGCTCGACCGCGTTACAGGCGAGCACCTGCTGACGCAGCAGTTCGGCAAGACCACCAACTGGTCGAAGGGCGCGCGCAAGACCGGCCAGCCGGAGCCCGATCCCGCCAAGGAAGCGCAGGTCGCCGGCGCCCTGGTCTCACCCTTCGAGGGCGGCGTGGTCAACTGGCAGGCGCCCGCCTTCAACCCGGACCTCGGCCTTTTCTTTGTGCCCGAGAGCAATGGCTTCAACATCCTGTACCTCACGGATCCGGATCCACGGGGTTCGATGGGACTGGGTGGCAAGAAGTTCTTCGTCACCGGCTTCGAAAGCAATGCCATCCAGGCCATCGACTACCGCACTGGCAAGTATGTGTGGCGCCATGAATGGCCGGCCGGCAGCAGCGTCGGCACCGGCCTGCTCACCACCGCCACGGGACTGTTGTTTACCGGTGACGGAAATGGCAACTTCGTGGCCATGGATGCAAGGAACGGCGACCTGCTCTGGCACACCCGCATCGGCAATCCCAGCAATGCGCCCCAGACTTTCGATATCGATGGCAAGCAGTACGTGCTGGTAGGTGTCGGCGAGACCCTGTATTCGTTCGTACTCTATTGATGCGCATCCGCTATGGCATGGTGGGTGGCGGCGAAGGCGCATTCATCGGCGCCGTGCACCGCATGGCTGCCAGGCTCGATGACGGCTACACACTGGTATGTGGCGCCTTCAGCAGCAACGCCGAGAAGGCGCAGCGCTCCGGCGCGGCGCTGGGCATTGCGCCGGAGCGCTGCTATGACGATTACGCCAGCATGATGGCCCGCGAGGCCGCCCTGCCGGCGGCAGAGCGCATGCAGTGCGTGGTCATCGCCACGCCCAACCGCACGCATCTGCCGATTGCGCTCTCCGCCTTTGCACGTGGCTTCCATGTGCTGTCCGACAAGCCGGCGACTGCAACGCTGGACGAATGCCGCACGCTGGCCGCAAAGCTGCGCAGCAGCGGCCTGCACTATGGGCTCACGCATCCCTATACCGGATATCCGATGATCCGCGAGGCGCGCGCACGCATAGCAC
>JBDSGY010000278.1:0-2743 GCA_039918755.1 Steroidobacteraceae bacterium | reverse complement strand
GATGTACGAGGCGATGGCCGAAGCGAGGCTGCCGGTCATCTTCCACAGCGGGCATTCGGGCATGGGCTCGGGCCTGCGCGGCGGTGGCGGGTTGCGCCTGAAATATTCGAATCCGATGCACCTGGATGACGTGGCGGCGGACTTTCCCGACATGACGATCATCATCGCGCACCCGTCCTGGCCGTGGCAGGACGAGGCGCTGTCGGTGTGCCTGCACAAGCCCAATGTCTATATCAACCTGTCGGGCTGGTCGCCGAAGTACTTTCCGCCACAGTTGATTCACTATGCGAATACGCAGCTCAAGCACAAGATGCTTTTCGGCACCGACTATCCGTTGATCACCCCGGAACGCTGGATGAAGGATTACGATGCGGCAGGGTTCCGGCCGGAAGTGCGGGATGGAATCATGAAGAACAATGCCATCAAGGCGCTGGGCCTCGACCGCGCGTGAGATTCAATGCAAGGAATGCCGGAATGAACACGATTCGCAGAGCCATTCTTTCCCTGGGCGTTGGCGCGGTGGCGCTGGTAGGGGCATTGATTTCCACTGCAGTAGTGGCGCAGACGAAGGCGGCCCGGCCGCTGAACATCGTGGTTTATGGCGGCAGCGGCAACATTGGCAGCCGCATCGTGAATGAGGCGGCGGCACGGGGCCACATGGTGACCGTAGTGGACCGAAGCCCGAAGCCGGATCTGGCACCGAAGGGCGTGAAGCTGGTCACGGGCGATGCGCTGGATCCGAACGACATCGTGAGGAATATCGCTGGCGCGGACGTGCTGGTTTCGTCGGTGGTGGTGCGCCCGGCGCCCACTGCAGATTTTGCTCTGCGCGTCGTGAAGTCGATGGTCGCGGGCCAGCGCCTGCAGAACGGTGCGAAGAAGGCGCGCCTGATCGTGGTGGGCGGTGCAAGCAGCCTTTACAACGCCGACGGCAGCCGCATCATCGACCGCTTCGGCACGTCGATGCCCACTGCGATGGCAGGTGAAGTGAAGGCCTCGGTCGAATCGCTCGACTGGCTGCGTGCGGAAGTGAAGGACGTTGCGTGGACGTTCTTCAGCCCCGCGGGCAACATCCGTCCGGGTACGCGCACGGGCAAATTCCGGCTCGGCAACGAGCAACTCGTGGTGGACGACAAAGGTCAGAGCGCGATCTCGATGGAAGATTACGCGGTGGCCCTGGTCGACGAGATCGAGAAGCCGCAGTTCGTGAACAAGCGCTTCACTGTCGGCTACTAGCCGCAAACGAACCAGTGTGAATCGCACCTTCGCAATTCTGCTGCTGGGATTGCTGGCTGCGTCCGCGCACGCCGCCGAGGTGGCGCCGGACGGCACCACGGAGCTCCACCGCGCGGTATATGCCGGTGACGTGATCGCCGTGCGCCGGCTGATTGCCGCCGGTGCAGATGCGAAAGCTGCCAATGTGTTTGGCGCCACGCCGCTGATGCTGGCGGCCGCGCGGGGCGATGCGGCCGTGATTGGCGCACTGCTGGACGCTGGCGTGAATGTTGACTCACCCAATGCCGAAGGCCAGACCGCGCTGATGGCCGTGGCGCGCACTGGCAGCGTGGACGCTGCGCGCCTGCTGCTGCGGCGGGGTGCGGACGTGCACGCACGGGAGCACTGGGGTGGCCAGACCGCGCTGATGTGGGCGGCGGCGCAGAGCCAGCCTGAGATGGTCCGCCTGCTGATCTCGAAGGGCGCGCGGGTGAACGAGCGCGCCACGGTCCGTGACTGGCAGCGACGGGTGACCGCTGAAGGCCGCCCCAAGGACATGAACCGCGGCGGCCTTACGCCGCTGCTGTATGCGGCGCGCGAGAGCTGCATCGAGTGCCTGCGCGCGCTGCTGGCGAAGGGCGCCGATATCGACTTGGCGGATCCGGATGGATCCACCGCGCTGGTGGTCGCATTGCTCAATCGCAACTGGGATGCGGGCAAATTTCTGATCGAAGCGGGCGCCGATGTGAACCTCTGGGATATCTACGGCCAGACGCCGCTGTATGTGGCGGTGGACATGAACACGCTGCCGGTCGGTCGGCGCATCGAACTGCCGGCGATGGATCACGCCACAGGCGAAGACATCGTGCGGCTACTGTTGGAGAAAGGCGCCAATCCGAATGCGCAGCTCAAGTTGCGGCCGAAGTACCGCAATATCCCGAACGACCGCTATCGCGATCCCATGCTCGTGTGGGGCTCGACGGCATTGCTGCGCGCCGCGAAGGCCGGCGACGTGCCGCTGCTGCGCTTGCTGCTGCAGCATGGCGCGCTGGCCAACCTCGCCAACTCCCAGGGCGTAACGCCATTGATGGCCGCTGCCGGGGACGGGGGCGCGCACGATCCCACCCGCGGCCGCATCCGCACCGAAGAGGATGCGCTGGAGTGCTATCAGCTGCTGCGCGCCGCCGGCGCCGACGTCAATGCGCGCACCGTGCTGGGCATTGCGGACGGCGACCTGAAGGTGCTGACCGCGGCCAACCGCACGGCGCTGCACGCGGCGGCGGCGCGTGGGTGGAATAAGTTGATCCAGCGGCTGGTGGCCGATGGTGCGCAGCTGGATGTGATCGACTCCAACGGCCTTTCGCCCATCGACTATGCGTTGGGCCGCTTTCCGAAGGAGTTCAACGCGCTGGCGCCGGAGACGTATCCGGCGACGGTCGCGCTGCTGCGGTCATACGGTGCGAAGGCCGAGAATCCCAAGGCCACCTTTCCGCCGGGCACGACGCCAAGCATCAAGGCCATCGTGCCC
>JBDSGY010000277.1:0-13730 GCA_039918755.1 Steroidobacteraceae bacterium | reverse complement strand
GCTGCAACAGTTGCCACCGTCCATCGCGACGCTCATAGGCGGCCGGCAGGCCTTCCCGCAGTGACAACCAGTTGCAGAACTCCACCGCATCGTTCCAGCTCAGGTTGTTGTCGGCGGACACGCGCTCTTCGCTGGGAGCAGGCGCATCGCTGGAGGCAGCTTCGGCGGCGGTGGGCGCGGCAGGCGCAGGTGCAGGCGCAGGCGCAGGCGCAGGCGATGTTGTCTCACGCGGCGGTGACGGCGGGTCGACCTGGGCGCTGTCCTGCGCATGCAGCGGCAGATAAACCAGCGGTGGCAGCGCGGCCAGCAACCACAACCAGCGTCGGTCACGAATCATGGTGTTCCCTCTGCATAACGCGCCACACGAAAACCGACAGTCTGCGCGGGTTCGATCGCACGTTCACGCCAGGCCAGCCGCAACTCCGCGATGGCCGCAGTGCGCCAGCTGGGTCCGCGGATGCTGTGCGGCCCATCGGTCGATGGGCCCATCGGATCCGTGACGGGCGCGGTCTCCGGCAAGGACGCATAGACATCGTGCATCCACTCGGACACATTGCCGCCCAGATCGAAGAGCCCCGCGGGTGAACGCGCATAGGTGCCGACTGGCGCAATCACCGCATGGTCGTCGCGATAAGCGGGCAATGCTGCAGCCAGCCGCACGTCGGGGCCGGGCCGCGCCGGCAGTGATTCCTGTCCAGCCAGGTTCGCTGCGCTTGACGGTGGTGGCAACGCATCGCCCCAGGCATAACGCTGCCAACGCTGACCATCGACATAGCGCGCGGCATATTCCCACTCTGCTTCGGTGGGCAGACGGTAGCCCTGATTGACCGGCTGCAACAGTTGCCACCGTCCATCGCGACGCTCATAGGCGGCCGGCAGGCCTTCCCGCAGTGACAACCAGTTGCAGAACTCCACCGCATCGTTCCAGCTCAGGTTGCTGACGGCCTGGTTGTCGAGATCGAGCGATTTCTCCATTGCGAGTCCCGCGGCATGTGTGGCGCGGAAAGCATGGAACTGCGCATTGCTCACTTCGGTCTCTGACAGATAAAAGGCACGGCGCAGCGTAACCATGCGCTGCACTTCGTTGGCGCGACGTCCCTGCTCGCGCCGGTCGCTGCCCTGCAGGTATTGGCCGGCCGGCAGCAGCCGCAATGCGCCGAGCAATGCGCTCTGCACCCGCGCCGCCGCCGGCTGCGGCGTTGCGGCGACCGCCGATTCCGTTGCAGCCGAGGGCGAAGCCGCTGAAGTCTCGGGCGCCGCCACCGCCGTGGCGTGCAGGACGAGCGGCGCCGGCACCGCAAGGTCGATGCGCCCCAGGTCCAGCGTCTGTCCCGCGATGATCGCGATCTGGCTGTTCCAGCCGCGGCGACCCGCGGCAATGATCGACAGGTTGCGAAGTCCCGAATCGAGCTCCAGCTTCAGCGGCGCCGTGCCGCGGAATTCGCCATCCACGCTGATGCGGGCTGCCGCAGGCAGGGTATCCAGCACCAGCCAGCCCGAAGCCGGCTGCAGCCGCACATCCAGCGCCTGCCGGCGACCACCACCTTCGATGTCCACCCGCGTGACGAAATCTATGCGATGCGGCGCGCGCACGATGACGTCACGCGGGCCATGCTCGAGTTCCACTTCCCCTGGCAGCCTGGCGACGGATCTGCCATCCACCAGCAATTCAGCAGTCTCGCCGTGGGTATCCACTGCCAGCACGCCGGGCAGCAACGCAAGCCGGATGTGCAGCGCACTGGCGCCGCCCAGCGCCCGGGTGACATTGAGCGTGACACGCTGGCCACGATACCCCGCGTGACTGAAATCCAGCGTGCGCCGACCGGGCAGGAGGAAGACGCGATCGCCAGCGCGCCAGTTCAGCCAGCCCTGCGCCCTGACGACAGTGTCTGCTGGCGTGAGCTGCACAGATACCGGCACCAGCATGAACAGCACGCCTGCCACGGCGATCAGCACCATGACTGGCAGCAACAGCAGCCAGCGCGCAGAAGCGTTGCGACGTCGCAGTGGCGGAGTCATGGCGGCATTCGCACCCGCCGCCATGCCGGCCGCGACAATCTCGCGCACGCCGGCCACGACTTCCTCGCCCGGCAGCACATGACTGTGCACGGGCGCGACCGTGGCATTGCCCGCGAGATGATCGACGTCGATGCGCGCGTTAGCCGGATGCAGCGTGAGCAATGCGTCACCAAGACGGATCACATCACCATCGGCCACCGGCAGCGGCGCGTGTTGCAGGGTGCCATTCACCTGCAGCATGGCGTCGCCCGCGATGTGCAGCATCCACTGCTGTCCAACAGCCACGATGCGCACAGGCAGCGCGATGTCGCCGGGCAGCTGCAGGTCCGCGCCAGCGCCGCCCACTGTCACCGGCAGTTGCACCTCGCGCTGTCCGAGTGGCTCGCGGATGACCGCGGAACTCAAGGGGCGACCTGCATCAGATGCGCTCCGTGCATTGCACCGCCAGCGCCGTGGCCTGCTGCCCGGATGTGATGTCCAGTTCCAGCCGCACGTCACGGAAGCCATCGCGGCGACCGATGACGGTGTAGCGGCCCGGCGGCAATTCCACTTCACGCAGGTGGAATACACCGAGCCTGCCAAGCTGCGTCATGCTTACTTCGGTGCTGTTGTCGGAAGTGATGGCCACGCGCACCTGCGTTGCCAGTGCCGCCAGCAGACTCTTGAGCTGCATGACCTGCCGGCCGAGGCGCGGCGTATGCGGTGTGGTCGCGTCGCTGCGCGCGAGTGCGCGTTCCGCTGCAATGCGCACGGCCGCAGCCGACAACCGCTGCGGCCGATCCAGGTAGTCCTGCAGCTCGCGGTCGAGCTGCACGCGCCGGGTCGCGCGCGCCTGGCCATCCTGCGCAAAGAACAGCTTCGCATCGCGCGCGAGCACCGCCTGATAATGCGCGACCGCTTCATCCCAGCGTTCCTCACGCTCCAGCGCAACGCCGGTCGCAAGATCCTGCGCATTGCGCTGGCTGGTCCTGATCTCCGCCACGCGCGCCTGGCCGTCCACCGCTCGAGGATCGCCGGGGTTCAGCGCGGCGGCGCGTGTGTAGGCAGATTCGGCGGCAGGCAACTGGCCCTGCCCCAGCGCCTCTGCGCCCGTTGTCAGCAGCGTCTCGAATTCGTTGGCGCGTTGCCGAGCAAGGACGCGCGCCAGCGCCGCCTGTGCGGGTTGGAAATCGGCGCGCTGCTGCAGTACATCGCGATACTGCGCCTGCGCAGCGGCAAGATCGCCGCGCGCTTCGGTGCGCGTTGCGGCAGCGAATGTCGTGAGCAGTTTTTCCAGCGCAGCGGCACGCGTAAGTCCGCGCTGCGCGTCCTGATTGCCGGCATCGATGGTTTGCGCGCGCAGGAATGCGGCTTGCGCCACGGCCGGCTGGCCGGCAGACAACGCCGTCTCGCCGGCCTGCAATGCCTGCGGCAGCGAAGTCTCGGTCGAAGGCTCCGTCGCGGCTGTTGCTGTTGCAGGTGCTGGGGCACCGGCATCGGAGACAATCGCATCGGCCACCGACGCAACCGCCGTCTCTGCTGTCACTGCCTTCGCCGGCGTTGTGGGCGCAGCCAGCGGCAGCCCGGGAGTCGCCGCCCTATGTGGCAGCAGGAGCATCGCGATCACCGCCAGCACGGCCGCCGCCACCAGCCAGCCCGTAGTCGCCACATAGCGCCGCCGCGCAGCAACCGGAGCTACAGGCGCGGCGGACTCGGTCACCAGCGCCGCGCCTTGCACGGCGGCCGACGTCGCCGCGCTCAGCAGGTCCTCGAATACCTGCATCACCTGCTGCAGATCGGGACGCGCCTGCGCATCGCGCGCCAGCATGCTGACAATGAAATCAACCAGCGCGTCCGGCGCGGGCTGCACCGGCACCGGACGTGCCGGACTCTCATGCTGCACGCGCTGTGCGTTGAAATCCGGGTAGTACGGCGGATAACGCGTGAGCAATTCATAAGCCAGCGCGCCAAGTCCGTACACATCGTCCGCAGTAGTCGCCGCTTCCCCGAGCAGTTGCTGGGGACTGGCGGAGAACGGCGAACCGGCGGCCATCGCATCGGTGCAACCGGTACGCGCCGCCGTCCCGAAGTCGGTCACGCGCACATTGCCAAAACCATCGAACAGGACATTGCCCGGCTTGATGTCCCGGTGCACCACGCCGCGCGAATGGGCGTGTTCGAGCACACGCGCCACCTGCAGCAACACCGGCAACACCTGCCACCAGGGAGCGCCGCGCAGGCGGGATGCATCACCACCGGCTGCCAGTTCAATCGGCAGGAACACCATCGCCCCATCGCGTTGCGGTGCCTCCACCCACAGCACACCGGGATGATCAAGACGGCGCGCCATCTCGGCTTCGTGGCGCAACACCAGCAGGGCCTCATCGGCACTACAGCTGCGCAGATGCAGGAATTTCAGCGCAAGGCGCGCACCTGCAGTTTCGTCCTGGGCCGCCCAGACCTCTGCGTGTCCGCCATCTCCCAGCCGCTCGAGCAAGACATAGCGGTCTGCAAGACGTTTGCCGGCTTCAAGGCTCGCCATTGCCGGGCAAGGCTTCCTGTGCCTGGTATTCGCGCAACAGCCGACGCCATTCGCGATATTGTTCTTCCGTGGTGCCGGTGAGCTTGAGACTGCGACCCTCGACTTCCACCACCTGCGTGCCCACTTCCGCCTGGAAGGAACGCGCCAGCTCACCGAACGCCTGCGCGTGCGTGCGCGCATCGGCATATTTCTTCAGGCCGGAAAGAAACGCGGCGACGCCGCCCGCTCCACCCGCATAGCGCGCTGCACTTTCCAGATTGCAGGTCGTGTTGCTGCTGCAGCTGCCCGGCGCAAAGATGCTGGCAGCCACCGCCGCCGCGCCGAGAACGGTGCGCAGGCGCGCGCTGCTGCGGGCGCGATCTTCCTTGTCGATCTCCTCATACGAGGTGCGACGGAATTCGCCATACGAGAGCTGCATCTGTTCCGAGAAGCCGGAGTAGTAGCCGTCCAGCGTATCGATCACCGTAGTGTCGCGTTCGCGGATGCGCGCCACGCGCTGCGCCACGGGATCGTTTTCCGCCGGCAGGCGGGCCACGCGCGTCAGCGGCGGCCGCGCGGTCGTATCCTGCCGCAAGTAGCCCTTCATCCCATCCGGCGCAAGATCCGCCGCAAATGAAAGTTCTGTCACCTGCCGCAGCTCGCGCAGCGCCGTGGCATCGAGCTTGCCACGCGCCGCCAGCAGATCGTTGGCAATGGTGGCGAACACATTCTGGAAGGGATCGCGTGCGCGCAGCGCAGCGTCGGTCTTGTAGCTGCCGATGTCGGCCTCGCCCTCGTAGCGCTTGGCGTCCAGCCACACGCGCCCGGCCGCATCGCGCGCAGTGATCTCCAGCACCAGCCGCTTGCCGGTGGATTCGATGATGCGCCCACCCACCGACAGGTCGACGAACTGCACGTTCTCGGGCGCGACGCGCACCGCCCCCCATTGCGCACTGCTTTCCAGCGTATTGCGCAGCATGACCGCGAAGTAACGCGACTCGGCCTTGCGCAGCTCCGGATAGATGCGCTTCTTGGCCAGCGCATCTTCATCCGCGGCCAGCGAATCCGGGATGCCCGGATCGAAACTGCGCACCGCGACATCAATTCTTTCCGCGGCGGGAATCTCCTGCACGGCCTGGACGGCTTCGACCTTCTGCTGCGGCTTGGTGTCCTGCACCACGCAGCCTGTCAGCAGCAAAATCAGTCCGAGCAGCGTGGCGGCGCCTTTCATTTGCGGCCTCCGGTATTTTCCTTGTAGTCGCGATATTCCTTCCAGAGCTTTTCCTTCAGCTCGGGATCGGTTTCGGATTCGGCGGCCTTGCGCAGGCGTCGCGCGATGATGTCGTCATCCTCGCCAGAAGGAATGGGCTTCACCGCCACTCCGCCACCGCCTGCGGCACCCTGGCTGCCCGCCGCATTGCCACCCGCTGCGGGGTCATTGCCATTGCGTGCCGTGGTGCTGTTGTCGGAGCGCAGGTCGCCGGTGCGGTCGCGGTTGTTCTCACCCGCCGCATCGCGGCCACTGGCGACTTCGCCCACCGCTGCCCCAGCGGCACGGGAAGCCGTGCGCGCATCGCGCTCTTCGGCATTGCGCTGCTGTTCGCGGCGCAGCTGCTCGTCGAACTTGCCGAGGGATGCATCGAGCTTGCCATCGATGTCGGTGCGGCGTTCGGAAGGCGTCTTCGCAACGCCATCAGCATCGCCGCCGTCGTTGCGGGCGACAGTGCCTGCTGACTGCGACGTGCCCGCAGAGCCAGTTTTGCCCGATGCGGTATTTTCCGTGCCCTTGCTGCCCGCAACCGGCTTGCTCGACTCGCCGCTGCCGGAGGTGGAAGGCGAAGGGCGCGATGACCCGGTGGAAGGCGGCGACGGCGTGGACGGCGCACCACCGGTGGTGGCGCAGGCCTGCAGCAGCGCAGCGATCATCGCAGCCATCGCCATGTTCAGCGGCTTCATTGCTTTGCTCCCGGCGCCGCGCCCACGAGGAAACTGTGCAGCTGCTCACCCAGTCGCGAGCACGCAGTGCCCTGCACCCGCGCAATGAACGGCAACGGCACGATCGCGCCCACGATCGCCGAGGTGCCCGTCACGCTGGCACCGACCGAGCCCACCGACTTCGCCTGCTTCAGATCCCAGATGGTCGCTTCATACGCGGATTCCTTTTCCCACCAGCCGAAGCCGATGCAGCCGGCCGCGCCTGGCGCCGCACCGCAGGCGAGGCTGCCTCCTCCGTCGGTCTTGCGCGTGCCACCGTCGAGCCAGACGATGTAGCGCACGCCGCTTGCCGCCACCTGCTCGCTCACACCGGGCTGCGCAAGCACCGCGGCCACTGCCTCTGCGCGAGCCGGCACCGTTCCCGGTTCGAACCATGGGAACAGCCGGTCGGTGAAGGATTCGTTGGGGTGCACCTTGATCGAGTGATTCCTGCCGGCGATGCGATCGCCCACGCAGTCGATGAACTCCGCCTCGGCGCCTGCGCCTTCGATCTGCGGCTTGGCCAGCACCACCACCGATTCGCTGGCGTCGATCGCGGTCGCCATCTCTCGCGACTCATCGACGCGCGCGCGCAGGCAGCCGGCAAGCAGCAGCGGCGCAAGCGGCACGACGATCAGGAACAGTCTGGCTTTCATGCGTACCTGGAGCTCCCGGGACCAAAGGAGTGTACGCAAAGTATGCCACGATGGATTCAGCCCTCAGCCCTTGCTGCGCGGCCGCCTGCGGCAATCACTGCCCCGCCTGCAATCGCGGGGCCGATGCATCCGCCGCTGTGCGAATCAGCGGCCCAGAAATATCCGGTATGCCGGATTCGCCGTCTCTTCCACGTAGGCATAGCGCAGCTCGCCCAGATGGAGGCGCAGCTCTTCGCGCTCACCCGGCGGCACCTGGATGCCAGCCAGCACCCGGCCATAGTCCGAGCCGTGGTTTCGATAGTGGAACAGGCTGATGTTCCAGCGCGCGCCCACTGCCTCGAGGAAGCGCAGCAGCGCGCCCGGGCGCTCCGGAAACTCGAAGCGGAACAGGCACTCGTCGGCCAGCTCGCGCGCGGGTCCGCCGATCATGTAGCGCACGTGCAGCTTGGCCATCTCGTTGTCGGTCATGTCGACCACGGGATAGCCAAGGTCAACCAGCTGCTGCACCAGCTCAAGGCGCTCCGGGGCGCCGCGGGTGAGATTGAGCCCGACGAAAATCTGCGCGCGTTCGCCGGCGTGCTCGCGATAGTTGAATTCGGTGATGTTGCGCGCTCCGAGCGCGCGACAGAACGCGAGGAAGCTGCCGCGCTGCTCCGGGATCTCCACCGCCAGCAGCGCTTCGCGTCCGGCGCCGATCTCGGCGCGCTCCGCGATGTAGCGCAGGCGATCGAAGTTGACGTTGGCGCCGCAGTTCACCGCAACCAGCCGCTTGCCCTTCCAGCCCTCGCGCGCAACGAACTTCTTGAGACCGGCAATGCCGAGTGCGCCTGCAGGTTCCGGAATGGCGCGCGTGTCCTCGAAGGTGTCCTGGATGGCGGCGCAGATTTCATCGGTGCTGACCAGGATGATCTCATCGACGTATTTGCGCGCCAGCGCGAAGGTCTCTTCGCCTACCCGCTTCACCGCCACGCCATCGGCAAAGATGCCCACATGATCGAGTGTCACGCGCTTGCCCTGGCGCAGCGACTCGTGCATCGCGGCGGCGTCTTCCGGCTCCACGCCGATGATGCGCACGCGCGGAAACAGGGTCTTCACATCGGCCGCGATGCCGCCGATCAGACCGCCGCCGCCAACCGCGACGAAGATCGCGTCCACCTCACCGGGGGCCTGGCGCATGATTTCCACGCCCACCGTTCCCTGGCCGGCAATCACATCGGGGTCATCGAACGGATGCACGAATACCAGCTGGCGCTCCGCCGCGATCTTCAGCGCGTGTTCGTAGGCGGCATCATAGACATCACCGTGCAGCACCACTTCACCGCCCAGCGCCACCACGGCCTGGATCTTGATCGCGGGCGTAGTCACGGGCATCACGATCACCGCAGGAATGCCGCGCCGCTGCGCCGCCAGCGCCACGCCCTGCGCGTGATTGCCCGCCGACGCGCAGATCACGCCGCGACGCGCGGCGGTTTCCGACAGATTGGCAATCTTGTTGTAGGCGCCGCGCAGCTTGAAGGAAAAGACCGGCTGCTTGTCCTCGCGCTTGAGCAGCACCTCGCAACCGGTGCGCGCTGACAGGCGCGGCATGCGATCGAGTGGCGACTCGATGGCTACATCGTAAACACGCGCCTTGAGTATGCGCTCGACATAGGGCTCGGTCATGAACGCTGCTGGTATCTGAACTCGGTCCTGCCCACGGTAAGGGTGTCGCCGTCGTACAGGATCTGCCTGCCGACGCGGCGGCCGTTCACCAGCACGCCGTTGGTACTGTTGAGGTCTTCAACAATACAGTGATCGGTGTTGGATAGCAGCACGGCGTGATGCCGGCTGATGAAGCTCGTATCGAGCTGGATGTCGTTTTCCGGCGTGCGGCCGATGGTGGTGCGACGGCCAAGTTGATACGTAACTTCGGCGCCGCCCTCTTCCCGGATCAGCATGCGCACCGCGTCCACCGGAGGCCTCAATGCCAACCGTGCGCCGGTGTCATCGCTGCCCAGCCGCGCCATGTTCTGCTGCAGGTTGCCGAGCAATGCCGCGCTGGCATGGGCCTCGGCCTCCAGACGTCGCTGGCGCTCGGCTGCCAGCCGCGCCTGCTCGGTGGACTCGTGCAGCCGGTCATTCGTCGCCGACAATGCGGTCTGCAGGCGGGCGATCTGCTGCTGCTGTTCGTCGTACGAGGCCGCACCCAGCCGCGCCTTCTCTTCCACGGCGCGCAGCGCGTGCAGCTGCTTCTGCAGGTCTGCAATGCTGGCGTCGCGCTCCGCGAGCTGCGCATTGAGCCTTGCCGCCTGCTCGGCGGCAGCGCCCAGCGCTGCGGCGCTGGCCTGTTGTGTCAGCCCGGCGCTGCGCAGCGACTCTTCCAGCGCCGCAATGCGGGCGGCGGATTCATCGCGCGCGAAGGACAGATCGGACTGCAGCTGCGCCGCCTGGGCGCGCACTGCATGCAGTTCAGCGGAGTGCCGCGCATCGATGGTGCGCAGCTGTTCATCGCGCTCGGACAGCATCGATTCCGTGACCGCACGGAAGCCCTGCCAGGTGGACAGCACTTCGAGCTGCTGCGCGCTGCGCCTGCGCAGCTCGAGCAGGTCGCGTTCGTTGTGCCGCTGCACGCTGGCGCGCTGTTCGGCCTGCACCTGCGATTCGCCCAGCGCCTCGCGCTGCGCCTGCAGCTGCGTGCGGATCTCGGCCAGTGAATTCTGCAGCACCGACTGCTCGCGCTGCAGGTCGGCCGCGCGCTGGCCCGCCGCGGCCAGATCGGCGCGCAGCGTGGCTTCGCGTTCGGCGCCGGTGCGTTGCGTGTGTTCGAGCTGCTGGCGCAGGTCGCCAATCTGGTGCCCGGCATCACCCAGGTCAGCTTCGAGCTGGGCGACGCGATCGATCTTGCGCTGCAGGCGCTGCTCCACATCGCGCAGGCTGTCGGCCAGGTCAGCGACGCCGGCCGGCAGCAGTGGTGCGGGGAAGACATCGGTGGCCAGCACCGAATCCGACAACGCCGCGACATCGCCATCCGGCACGTCGGCAAAGTCGACTACCGGCAGCTCGGCGGTTGCCTCGAGATCCTCATCGGAAGGATGGGAAGGAAGTTTCTGGACAGCCATGTAGCACCAGCACAAACGCGCGGTTGAGGTCTGCCAGTCTAGCCGCTCACCGGCCAGCCCGCTAAGTCGGGCGGATTATGTTGGACCGGCCAGAAGCTCAACGAGCCTGGCAGCGAAGGTCGCAGTATCGGCTTCGGCCAATGTCAGCGACGTGACCCCGGCCGCGCTTTTTGCAGGCCCGGCGGCACCGCACAGCACCGTACGCCGCACTGCATCGCGACGCTGTTCCAGCACCTGCAGTGCCACTTTGCAGCCCTGTTCACGCGCCAGCAGGTCGAAGCGGCGGATCCGCATGGAGTCGATGAAATCGAGCACGGCATGCATGCCCGCCTCGACGCAATCGACGCCGGGCGCCGGGTCGGACTCGCCCGCGCCGGGCAGATCCAGCGCATACACGGAACGCCCCTGGCCCAGTGGCAGCAGCAGCGGCGCGAACACGCGCCCCGTCTGGCCACTGCCAGGGATGCAGATCAAGGTGGTGAGCTCATCGAAGCCGCCGCCTGCGGGAATGGCATTGTGCAGATGCAGCTGGCCATATCGGCAGTCGTAATACGCCCGGCGCACGCGCGGTGCCGGCCGGCCCTGATCCTGCTTCCTGGCGGCAACCACGGGTCTAGAACATCTCGGAGGCGTCGACCTTGCCAGGCGGCGCGGCCTTGCGCGAATTGATGAAGTCGCCGGTGATCATGGCGTCATAGCCCTGACCCGGCGGCACCATCGGAAACACGCCTGCGTCGGTGTCGATCATCACTTCCAGGAAGGCGGGACCTTCGAAGGCCAGCCACTCTGCGACTACGCGCTGCACGTCTTCATTGCGCGTCAAGCGCGCCGCGTAGCGGAAGCCGTCGGCCTGCGCGGCCTTCACGAAATCCTTGGTGTGCAGCGACTTGCCACTGGACGCCATGCGGCCGCCGTGGAACAGCTTCTGCCACTGCCGCACCATGCCGTCGCCGATGTTGTTGAGCACGCACACCTTCACCGGCAGGTTGTAGGTGGTGGCCGTTTCCATCTCGCCGATGTTCATGCGGATGCTGGCATCGCCATCGATGTCGATGACGAGGCGATCGGGATTGGCGGCCTGCGCGCCCAGTGCCGCGGGCAGGCCAAAACCCATCGTGCCCATCGAACCGGAGGTGAGCCACAGCCGCGGTTCGCGGAAATCGAAGTACTGCGCAGCCCACATCTGGTGCTGCCCGACGCCGGTGGAGATGATCGCCTCACCTTTGGTGATGCGGTTGATCTCCTCGATGACGTAGTAAGGCTGCACCAGCGTGCTGTCGCGGTCGAAGTTCATCGGATAGTGCTGCTTGAGCGCCGCAAGCTCGGCATGCCACTCGGACACATCAGGCTTCGTCTCGAGGCGCCGTGCCTGCGCCACCAGGCTGCGCAGCGAATCCTTCAGGTCGCCGACATGGTGCCAGGCAACCTGCTTGACCTTGTTGATCTCGGCCGGATCGATGTCGAACTGCGCGATGCAGCGCGCGCGCGGCGCGAACTTGGCCGGATTGCCGGCCACGCGGTCGTCGAAGCGCGCGCCCAGCGTGATCAGGAAATCGCAGTCCTGCACGGCATAGTTGGCGTAGGCCGTGCCGTGCATGCCGAGCATGCGCATCGACAACGGCGCGTAGGTGTCGACCGCACCGATGCCCATCAGCGTGGTGACCACGGGAATGCCCATCACTTCGGCGAACTCGCGCAGTTCCGGCGATGCCCCCGCATGGATGATGCCGCCACCGGCGTAGATCAGCGGGCGGCGCGCCTTGGTGAGCAAGGCAAAGAACGAGGCCATCTGCACATCGGGAATGCGCCGCGAGCTGACCTCGCGCACGCGCTGCTGATAGATGTCGATGGAGGCGGCCGTGCCCTTGCCTGCAAACACGCCCTGCCAGTTCTGCACGTCCTTCGGAATATCGACGACCACCGGCCCGGGACGGCCGGTGCGCGCCAGCTCGAATGCCGCGCGCACGATGCCTTCGAGCTTTTCGGGCTCGGTGACCAGGAACACATGCTTGGCCACCGCACCCATGACGGAGGAGATTGGCGCTTCCTGGAACGCGTCGGTGCCGATGGCGGCCCGCGGCACCTGGCCGCAGATCACCACCATCGGAATGGAGTCGGCCATGCAGTCGCGCACCGGCGTGACCATGTTGGTGGCGCCCGGACCCGAGGTGACCAGTGCCACGCCCACCTGCCCGGTGGAGCGCGAATAGCCAGCGGCCATGAAACCCGCCGCCTGTTCATTGGCCGGCACGATCAGGGGCAACTGCCGGCGGCCCAGCCGCACCTGCTCCTCGTTGTAGAGAAACACTGCGTCATAAATGGGCAGCACGGCGCCGCCGCTGTAGCCAAATATCGAACTGACGCCCTGATCGGCAATGGCCTGCACCACCATTGCCGCGCCGCTCATGGTCCGGCCGGACAGTGGATGTTCCAGTTGCGGAATCGTCAGTTTCACAGTGTCGTTCATGGTCTTGGGAGGGTAGCATGCACCACCTATGCGTCACATCATCGGAATCCTGCTGCAGAACGAATCCGGGGCCCTGTCCCGGGTTGCGGGGCTGTTTTCCAGCCGCGGCTACAACATCGAATCCCTGTCGGTTTCAGCTACTGACGACCCTGCGCTGTCGCGCATCACGCTGGTCACCAAAGGCTCGGAAGCCGTGGTGCAGCAGATCGTCAACCAGCTGCACAAGCTCATCGATGTCGTCGCCGTGGACGACATGACCAGCGACGACCATCTCGAACGCGAACTGGCATTGCTGAAGGTGCGGGTCAAGCCGGCACAGCGCGCAGCGGTGCAGACCCTGCTGGCACAGGCCGGTGGCAAGGTGCTCAGTGACGAGCGCGACTGTCAGATCGTCGAGATCACCTCCAGCGAAGCCGCGATCACCGAGCTGGCCAGAAGCCTGAACTCAGCGGCGGAACTGCTGGAAATCGTGCGCAGCGGTGCGCTGGCCATGTTGCGCCAGGAACGCATTCTGCACGTGGTGGAAAGCTGAACTAGCCAAAGCCGGCGGGCGCATTGCATGCGCCGCGCCGGATTCAAGCCAAACCGCGCGTTTTACAGCGCGGAATTGTCGGTTTCGCCGGTACGGATCCGGATCACGCGGTCGATATCGGTGACGAAGATCTTGCCGTCGCCCACCTTGCCGGTCTTGGCGGCCTTCAGCACCGCTTCGATGACCTGATCGACCAGTTCACTGCGAACTGCGACTTCGATGCGGGTCTTGGGGACAAAATCAACGACATACTCTGCGCCCCGGTACAGCTCGGTATGACCGCGCTGACGACCAAAGCCCTTCACTTCCGTGACGGTCATGCCAGAGACACCAATTTCCGACAACGCTGCACGAACGTCATCAAGTTTGAACGGCTTAATAATTGCAGTAACCAGTTTCATGCGAGACTCCCGCCTCCGTTATTCTCAGGTCGCCTTCAGAGCGGTTAAGGACTGGGTTTCAGATTGCACCTTTCGTGCCACGG
>JBDSGY010000276.1:0-5121 GCA_039918755.1 Steroidobacteraceae bacterium | reverse complement strand
TGGGCGTCACGGGCGGCACCACACCCCGCAACGCGCGCGGACATTAAGGCCAATGGGGCTCTGATGCAATAGGCGCAAAGCGCTATTTCAGGAATAGCCGCGGAAGCTCACAATCCGCGCGCCGCATCGCGGCCGCGCGCGATGCGGAAGTACACCAGATGACCCACGCCGATCAGCGTGACCAGCGCACCAGCCGGACCCAGCAACGCAGCGATGCGGTCGGGGATGAGCGTGCCGTCAGTGCCCACGACATATCGCAGCATCGCGAAGGCGGCGAGAAGCCCGAGAACCACGAACACCAGGATGATGCCGTTGCGCAGACTGGATTCGACGACCTCGCGACTGCCGGCGGCGCGCTCCGAGTTCACGAGGTTGCCGAGCGGCGGAGGCGTCATCCCTTTCTCGATCATCAGTCGCCGCTCTTCCTCATTACAGGCACCTCGTGTGGATATGCCCATGAGACGCCACGGTGCGCGCTGCGGTTTCAGCCGCACCCTGAAACCGGCAGCGCGGGCCGGACGTCTTATCCGTGAGAACAGCAGCCGGGTGACGGGTGGAAGAGGAGTCGGATGCGGAACTGGTGCGACGCCCGCCTTGCGGGCGACCAGGCTATCCACCTGGATCTGCAGCATTGCCCACCGGGTGGCGCTCTATGAGTTGCGCCGGCAGGGAAGACGGCCGCAGTTCTCGGCCGCTGAACTTCGCGATGAGCCCGGACTCACTGATGCGGAAGGCGAGAGTGAAGCGGACGCCCATTGCGCGGATCCACTGGCGCGCGCCATTTCAGACGAAGAGGTGCTGCGGGTGCATGCCGCAGTGGACGCGCTGCCGGAGCGCTACCGCCTGCCGCTGGTCTACGCCCCCTGCAGGAACTGGGCTGCGATGACATCGCCATGATGCTCGGTATCCCCACAGGCACGGTCAAGACGCTGGTGTTCCGCGGCAAGGTGCTGCCGCGGGAGCGCCTGCGATGAGCAGCGAGCAGGATCCGCGGGCGATCGATGCGGCGCTGGCGCGTCTGCCCGAATGGCAGCCTCCGCCGGGGTTTGCGCACGGGTGGCCCTTGGTGCCAGGGAGCGGGAAGCGTGGACGCCACTGCTGCTGCGGGGCATGGGGATTGCTGCCTGCGTCAGCGTGGCGGCCTGGCTGGGTGGCGAAATGCTCTATGCCGGCGTGCTTTCGATGGCGGCGCAGGGTGCACCGGGAATGCTGGGCTGGGGGTTGAGCGGCGGGGCCTTGCTGCTCGCGTGGCGCCTGGGGACGCAGTTCCGATTCCTCGCATAACCTCATAATTCGCGAAGGTGCCGGTTTCGGACGGGTGTAGTCCCTTACCGTCGCCCCGGCGAATTGATCTCTGCGCAGGCAGCGGTATCATTGATCAGAGACTGTCTCCGTTGGCCGCATCATGCAGGCCAGGCCCGAGACGCAATCGTTTGACCATCAGGTCGTCGTGGGTTCGCCCGGGACGGAGGCTTTGTCGCCTCTGCAAACCCAGGCTCGCGTCCGGCCAGGAGCCATGTAAGAAGATGAGCACGCCACCAGAGCAGGGGCTGTACCGCGACTCCTACGAGAAGGACAGTTGCGGGTTCGGCCTGATTGCGAATCTCGACGATCAACCCAGCCACTGGCTGGTGAAGACTGCGATCGCGTCGCTGAATCGTCTCACGCACCGCGGCGCGGTGGCCGCCGATGGCAAGACCGGTGACGGTTGCGGGCTGATGCTCAAGAAGCCGGAGAAATTCCTGCGCGCGGTGGCGAAGGATGCGGGCATCAGGCTCGCGCCGCTGTTCGCCGCGGGCAATGTGTTCCTGAGTCGGGATGCGGGCACTGCGGCGGCGAGCCGGGCCGAGCTCGCGGCGCAGGTCGAGCATGAAGGGCTGATCGTTGCGGGCTGGCGCGAGATGCCGACCAATGCCAGCGCCTGCGGTGCCGAAGCATTGAAGACGCTGCCCACCATCACGCAGCTGTTCGTCAATGCGCCGGAAGATCTGGACGAGGCCGCCTTCAACCGCAAGTTGTTCATGGCGCGGCGGCGCGCCGAGCGCGCGCGCGCGGACGCGGATCCCGTGTTCTATCTGCCCAGCCTGTCTGCGGCCACCATCGTCTACAAGGGCATGGTGATGCCATCGCATCTGGTCGAGTTCTTCCCTGACCTCGGGGACGAGCGCGTGGAAGCATCGGTGGCGGTGTTCCACCAGCGCTTTTCCACCAACACACTGCCGCAGTGGAAGCTGGCCCATCCGTTCCGCTATCTCGCGCACAACGGCGAGATCAACACGATCGAGGCCAACCGCAGCTGGGCCGAAGCGCGCGGACCGGTGCTGAAGTCGCCGCTGCTGCCGGATCTGAAGGACATCCTGCCGCTGGTGTCGCTGACCGGCTCGGATTCGCAGAGCCTCGACAACATGCTCGAGGTCTATCTCATGGGCGGCCTCGACCCGATGCATGCGATGCGGCTGCTGATGCCGCCGGCATGGCAGAGCGTCGACGGCATCGACCCGGACCTGCGCGCATTCTATGAATTCTATGCGCCGCACCTGGAGCCTTGGGACGGTCCCGCCGGCGTCGTGCTCACCGATGGCCGCTATGCGTGCTGCGCGCTCGACCGCAATGGCCTGCGCCCGGCGCGCTTCGTGATCACGAAGAACCGGCACCTGACGGTGGCGTCGGAAATCGGCGTGTGGGATTACAAGCCGGAAGATGTGGTGCGCAAGGGCCGCATGGGCCCGGGCCAGATGATCGCGCTCGACCTGCAGACGGCGACGCTGCTGGAAAACAGCGACATCGACAATCTCCTGAAGACGCGCTTCCCGTACAAGGTGTGGCTCAAGAAGGGCGTGAAGTACCTCGAGTCGGACCTGATCGATCCGTCGCTCGCAGCCGAGCCGATGGATCGCCAGACACTGGGCGTGTATCGCAAGATGTTCAACATCACCGCCGAGGAGCGTGAGGAGATCATCCGCGTGCTGGCACGCGACGAAAGCGAAGCCGTGGGCTCGATGGGCGACGACACGCCCATGCCGGTGCTGTCGCATCACACGCGCAGCCTTTACGACTATTTCCGCCAGCAGTTCGCGCAGGTGACCAACCCGCCGATCGATCCGCTGCGTGAATCCATCGTGATGTCGCTGCAGACCGAGATCGGGCCGGAATGCAATGTGTTCCAGCCCGCTGCCTCGCATGCCAACCAGATCGTGCTGAATTCACCGGTGCTGTCGCAGCGCAAACTGCGGCAGATCGTGGCGATGGCGGACCAGGGCGTGCCCAATGCCTTCATCGACCTGCAGTACCTGCCGTCGGAAGGCATGGAAGCCGCGCTGCAGCGCATCTGCCGGGAGGCCGAAGCGGCCGTCCGCGATGGCAGCATCGTGCTGCTGATCTCCGACCGCTACCTGGTGCGCGACAGGATCCCGCTGCATGCGCTGCTGGCCACGGGCGCGATCCATCATCACCTGGTGAAGCAGGGGCTGCGCTGCAAGTGCAACCTGCTGATCGAGACCGGCACGGCGCGTGATCCGCATCATTTCGCGTGCCTGATCGGCTACGGCGCCACGGCCGTGTATCCGTACATGGCGTACCAGACGCTGTACGACATGACCATGCGCACCAAAGGCAAGGTCAATACCGAAGCGGACCATCGCACCGAGATCGGCCGCAGCTACCGCAAGGCGATCCGCAAGGGTCTGCTGAAGATCATCTCGAAGATGGGCATTTCGACCATTGCGAGCTATCGCAGCGGGCAGCTGTTCGAGATCATCGGTCTGGGCAATGACGTGGTCGACATGTGCTTCCGCGGTACGCAGAGCCGCATCAAGGGCGCCAACTTCGATGACCTGCAGGAAGACCAGGAGCGGCTGGCCAAGCGCGCCTGGAACAACATGCTCACCGTCGAGCATGGCGGCCTGCTGAAGTACGTGCACGATGGCGAATACCACATGTACAACCCGGATGTGATCGCCACGCTGCAGGCGGCGGTGAACACCGGCGATTATTCGCTCTATCAGGACTACGCGAGGATCGTGAACACGCGGCCGGCGTCGACGCTGCGCGACCTGCTGGCGCTGGCACCGCAGGCGCAGCCCATTTCGGTCGATGAGGTGGAATCGGAAGAAGCGATCATTTCGCGCTTCGACTCCGCCGGCATGTCTCTTGGCGCGCTGTCACCGGAGGCGCACGAGGCGCTGGCCATTGCGATGAACCGGCTCGGCGCGCGCTCAAACTCGGGCGAGGGTGGAGAGGACCCGGTTCGCTACGGCACAGAGAAGAATTCCAAGATCAAGCAGATTGCTTCCGGACGCTTTGGCGTTACACCGGAGTATCTGGTCAACGCCGAAGTGCTCCAGATCAAGGTAGCGCAGGGAGCCAAGCCCGGCGAGGGCGGCCAGCTGCCCGGCGACAAGGTCAACGCGATGATCGCCCGCTTACGCTTCGCGCGGCCGGGCGTCGGCCTGATCTCGCCACCGCCGCATCACGACATCTATTCGATCGAGGATCTGGCGCAGCTGATCTTCGACCTGAAGCAGGTGAACCCGAAGGCGCTGGTGTCGGTGAAGCTGGTTGCCGAGCCTGGCGTGGGCACGATTGCCGCAGGTGTGGCAAAGGCATACGCCGACCTCATCACCATCTCCGGCCACGACGGCGGCACGGGCGCGAGCCCGCTGACGTCGATCAAGTACGCAGGCTCGCCCTTCGAGCTGGGGCTGGCGGAAACGCACCAGACGCTGCGTCGCAATGACATGCGCCACAAGGTGCGCGTGCAGGCGGACGGTGGTCTCAAGACCGGCCTCGACGTGATCAAGGCGGCCGCCATGGGTGCCGAGAGCTTCGGCTTCGGCACCGCGCCGATGGTGGCGCTGGGCTGCAAGTACCTGCGCATCTGCCATCTGAACAACTGCGCCACCGGCGTGGCCACGCAGCACAATGTGCTGCGCGAGAAGTATTTCATCGGCATGCCCGACATGGTCATCAACTACTTCCGCTTCGTGGCACGCGAAGTGCGCGAGATCCTGGCGCAGCTTGGTGTGCGCACGATGGCGGAGTTGATCGGCCAGACGCAGTACCTGACGCCTGCGGCCGGACAGACGCCAAGGCAGGGTCGTCTTGATCTGTCGCCACTGCTCT
>JBDSGY010000275.1:0-2822 GCA_039918755.1 Steroidobacteraceae bacterium | reverse complement strand
GGCGGTCGCAGCCATGGTGGACGCGGCGCCACGGGCGGCACTGGCACCGGCGGACCGGCCCGCGCCAAGTAGGCTGTCCTTGAACCATTGGGGCGCCTTTTCCCTGGCGCCGCAATCGCGCTAGAGTCGGCAGCATGCGAATCGCTGCTGCCACGCTCCTGCTCCTCTCCCTGCCTGCATGGTCGGCCACGCCCGGCACGGCCTGCGCCGCCCTGTGCGGTCAATGGCAGATGGACACCGGTCGCAGTGACGCCGTCGCACCCGCGCTGGACACGGCGCTCGCCGAATACAAAGACCCCCGTCCAAAGCGCAACAAGGATCGCGGCGACGCCGACCCGTTTGCGCAGATAGAAGCGGAGGCGGAGCGCTCGCTCGGCCCCATCCACGACCGGCTGGGCCGCGACGAACTGCGTGCGGAACTGCAGCATGTGCTCGCAGCGCCAGAGCGGCTGCGCCTCGACGCGCGCCGCAACGAGATACTGATCCTGGGAGACAAGAATCCCGAACGCCGCCTGACGCCTGGCGAACCGCATGCACGGGTCGATGCCATCGGCACTGCAACCATCAAGGTCAGCTGGAAGTCCGGACAGCTGCTGGTCACCGAAAAATATGACCGCCGGCGCGCCTATTCGGAGACCTATGCGCTGCAGCCCTCCGACGGCTCGCTGCTGGTGACGCGCGAAGTGCGCCGGCCGGGAATGAAAGCCCTGCGGCTGAAATCTGTATATCGGCGCACCTGACTATTCGCGCGGCGGAACGCGCTACAATGAGAACGCTGGAACAATAAGCCGGCGTCTATCCTCGGGGGATCAGGCTGTGAAGATTCGCACGCTATTCGCACTGGCAGTGGCCATCTGCGCGTCCGGAGCTGCGCTTGCGCATCATTCGTTCGCGATGTTCGACCACGATCACCAGATCAAGCTCACTGGCACCGTCACGGATTTCCGCTGGCAGAACCCGCATGTGTACATCCACCTGCAGGCGCCCGACGCGAAGGGCAAACAGCGCACCTGGACGATTGAATGCGCGAATCCCGGCATCCTCAATCGCATCGGCTGGAAGTTCAACATGATCAAGAAAGGCGACCACGTCACGGTCATCGTCGGACCGCTGCGCACCGGCGAGCCAGGCGCGCTGCTGAAACAAGTGCAGCTCGCCGACGGCCGCAAGTTCGGCAACGGCGGTCCCGCCGGCCCTCCTAACATCCAGTAACGCCCACCGGAGCTTCAAGATGCGACGTTCCGCTTCATTTGTCCTGGGAATGACTTTTCTGGCATTGGCGGCCTGCAAGCAAAAGCCGGTCGACAAGCCAGTGGTGGACACGCTGGACCGCCACGACTTCAGCGGCACCTGGGACCGCTACCCCGCGCCCACCGACGCCAGTCGCGACCCTACCGTGGTGCCCGCCCCCAGCCCCATCCCGCCGCCACCACTGAAGCCCGAGTTCAAGGCCGCCTATGAGGCCGCACAGAAGAAGATCGACGCCGCCAACAAGGCGGGCGAGCCCATCGCCAACAACTACACGCACTGCATTCCCGATGGCATGCCGACGATGATGCAGGCGATGTTTCCGATGGAGGTGCTGCAGACCAAGCGCCAGACCACCATCATCCAGGAAGCCTACAACCAGGTGCGTCGCATCTACATGGACGACACGCTGCCTGCCATCGAAGACGCCGAACCCGGCTTCTGGGGACATTCCACCGGCAAATGGGAAGGCAATGATTTCGTGGTCGAGACCATCGGCATCAAGGAGCATGTGCGCTTCCGCAACACGCCCCATTCACCGGCCATGCGCATCCACGAACGCATGCGCGTGATCGATGCTGATCACTTCGAGGACGACGTGACCGTGGAGGATCCGGAATATCTCACCGGTCCCTGGACCTGGACCTGGAAATACCAGCGGCGTCCGAACTACAAGATTTATGAGTACGTCTGCGAAGACAATCGCGAGTTCGCCGACCCGGCCACTGGCAAGCAGCGCATGCGGATGGACCCGCAGTAGGCAAGGGCGCCCGCACATGACAACACTGCCCCGCGCCAGCGCCCTCGCAATCATGCTGCTGGGACTTGCCGCTCCCGCGCAGGCAGCCAGTGATGTCGCGGCCGCCCTGACGCGATACGGCATCCAGGAACACCCGACCGCCGCGCGGGCCGATCCGCGCTGGCGATCGCCCCGCAAGATCGTGCTGCTGCAGTTCGGCCAGAGCTGGAGCCAGCCGCAAGAAATCCGCGCCGCCACGCGCAACGTCGAACTGGTGATCGCGCCCAATGCGGCCGCAGCCATCGCCGCGGCTGCAGATGCCGATGTGATCATGGGGTACAACCCCGAGATCTGCGATCCGCGCATCATCAACGCCGCGCAGCAGTTGCGCTGGCTGGCCTCGCTGTCGGCGGGGGTCGAGAACTGCATGGAGCTGCCGGCCGTCAAGTCACGCAGCCTGATGATGACCAACATGCGCGGCGTCGATTCTCCCATCATCGCCGAGCACGCGATCGCGCTGATGCTGGCGCTGGCGCATGGGCTGGACCGCTTCGCGATTGATACCTCGCAGAGTGTGTGGAGTCGCGCCTCGGCTGCCAAGGTTCCCATGCAGTTCCTGGAAGGCAAGACACTGCTGGTCTCGGGCCTCGGTGGAATCGGCACGGAGGTTGCGCGTCGTGCGCATGGACTCGGCATGAAAGTCGTCGCCACGCGCGTCGGTGGCACGGGCAAGCCGGATTTCGTCAGCCATGTCGGGCCACCTGCCGAACTGCTCGCGCTGGCACGCACCGCAGACGTGGTGATCAGCGCGGTGCCACTGACGCCGGAAACCACC
>JBDSGY010000274.1:0-3732 GCA_039918755.1 Steroidobacteraceae bacterium | reverse complement strand
GGTGGAAACGCTCGCGCGCAGCGGCGGCCAGAAGCTGATCAGAACTTCACACGCACGCCCAGGTATGCCGCGCGACCCGGCGTCGCATACGTGTAGACCTCTTCATAGTCTGCATCGAGCAGGTTCTCGATGCGCCCGTACAACTGCGTGCTGTCGCTGAATTTCCAGTCCACGCCCAGATTCACCAGCGTGTAGGAAGAAAGCGCCACGGGCGACGGCCCCACTCCCGTGAAATTGCTGTCCAGCATCCGGCCGTTGTAGCGCACGGTGAGGTTGGTGCCCAGCTGACCGGGCGCCGAACGCCAGCCGACATTCACGCTGGCGATGGTCGCTGGACGCCGCACTTCCCTGACCAGGTTTTCCCTCGCGTTCAGATCGGTGTACGCGGCGGCGACTCGCCACTGCGCAAGCCGGGCCTCGGCCGTCAGTTCGACGCCCTTCTGCTTCGAACGCGTGGTGCGGTTGTCGGGACTGGCTACATAGGTGGGCGGCGTGAACACCGTGTAGATCTCGTTCTTCAGCTTGCTGTCGAAATACGTGGCGCCCAGCAGCACGTGTCCACCTGCGAGCGACTGTTCCACCCCGGCTTCCCAGCCTTCGGACTTCTCCGGCTTGAGGTCGGGGTTGCCGATGAAGGTATTGGGGTCGAAACCGAAGATCTCCGTGGGCGTCGGGTTCTTGATGCCGGAGCCCGTGGCCGCACGCAGCCGCGTGCCGCCATCGAACCGGTAGCTGCCCTCGACACGATAGGTCACGGCATCGTCAAAACGCTTGTTGTTGTCGCCGCGAATGGAAGCCCCGAAACCGATCCGCTCGCTCGCCATCAGGTTGTACTGCGCCACCAGTCCGAGATTGTCGATGCTGTGTTTCTCGGCCTGCTCTGCATTCGCGTAGGGACCGGTGTTCTGGAAACGTTCCTTTTCATAGTCCGCGCCCACCGTCAGCATCTGCCTGACAGAGTCGGTGCCGAATCTGAAGGTCGAATCGTAGGACGCCTTGAAGCGGCCGCCCTTGTCCGCACTGTCGAGCGCACCGTCGGAAAAGCCGCGGCGCTTCGCGTCCACGCCCTGCACCTGCAGCCCCTGCTGCCAGCGGTCACCCTCGGCGCCGAATTCGGCGCGCAGCATGCCGAGCAGCGAACGGTTTCGGTAGTAGTCGTCGCTGTCGATGATCGTGCCGTAGGTTCCCGTCGCATACGGCGAGCTGAAATCCTGGTCGTTGAACTCGGCCCGCGTGTCGTTGAGCCGCAGCACCGACTTGAGACGCAGCGCGTCGCTCAGGGTCCAGGCGAAGCGGCCGTTCAGGGCAATGTTACGAGCGCCGACGTCGCGATCGCCGTTGCGCGCGGTGGGATAACCATCCGTGTCCTGCACGCCGCCGCTGACGGCATAGTCCAGGATGCCGGACTCGCCACCGAAGCGCGCCGCGGCGTCCACGGTGCCCAGGCTGCCATATTCCACGCGGACGCTGGCGCCGGGCGCCTCCCTGCCGCTCAGCGTCGTGTATGAGATGACGCCACCAATGGCGTCCGATCCATACAGCGCGCTCTGCTGACCGCGCAGCACCTCGACGCGGGCCACGTCATCGGCAATCAGGGTGCCGAATTCAAATTCCCCGAAATAAGGATCTGCAGCCTCCACGCCGTCGATCAACACCAGCGTCTGGTTGCCTTCGGTGCCGCGGATGCGCACCTGCGTCGGGCTGCCCACCGCACCGGCACGGCTGACGGCCACACCCGGAATGTCCCGCAATACATCCGACACCACACGCACCTGCCGGCTCTGCATGTCAGCAGCGCCCACGATGGAGATCGAAGATCCGAGCATGCCGCGTGGAATGCCGATGGCACTGCGAGTGGCGCTCACCACCACCTCATCCAGCAGGTCCTGGTCTTCGGCCGCGCCCGCAATCCGTGCCACGGTTGCGAGAAAGATGCACCCCGAAACGGCCATTCCGACTCTCGACTTCATGTCTCACACCTGTATGAAAAAACGGCGCGGGATAAATACCAGAAACCGCGGCGCAGGTGAGAGAGACGTGCTGCCGGAGTGGATATGCTGTTCAGGGCAGCAGAGACATCACGGCCGTCGATGTCAGGGTCGTCGGCTTGCCACCTTCTACGCCGGGCTGGTACTCGTTCCATGCCAGCGCGAAGCCGTCACGCCATGCGGCGATGGCCGGAATCGAGGACTCGGTGGAAGTGTGGGTCAACTGCCGTGCTGCAGCCAGCGGCGCGCCGCTGTCGTCGAACTGCTGGATGAAGATTTCCGACTGCCCTGCACTGTCATCGCACCATGCAAGACCAAGCCGACCACTGTTCCAGGCCGCATAAGCGCCAATGGATTGGCCGGGCGTGCGGGTGACCCTCAAGCCCTGGGCCACGCCTGCAGCCAACCCCGAGACTCTGCCTGCAAACAGATAGACCTCGGAATTTCCGTCACGACCGTCGAGCCAGGCAAGCGCGGCGCGGTCCCCCGACACCACCAGATCCGGGTAGGTGGAATCACTGCCATCGTCGCTGCTGAGACGGCTTGCCGAGACGTTGTCGAGGCCTATCGCGAGCAGGTGCAATTCCTTGGCACGCGTGCCGATCGTTGCGTCGTAAACAACCAGAAGAGTGCCGGCGTCATCCACTGCCGCATTCAGGTTCCAGGTGTCGGCGCTGACCGTGCTCCTGCGCTGCGCTGCCTCCACGACAATGCCCTCTGCGTTCAGCTGCACTGTCCAGAGCGCGGGCTCGCTGTCGGCGGTTTCGATCCATGCCGCATACACCTGCTGATCATGGACTCTGACGATTGCATTGCGTCCCTTTGCCTGTGGACTGGAGAGCGTCACCTGCCAGCGCGATTGCCCCTGCAGGGTGAACCTTCCCAGCCGCGCCGCGAGGGCACCGCTGGATGGATCCTTCTCGTACCACGCCACCAGCAGATCATCGCCAAACGGCTGGATATCAGGCTCATAGGCTTCGCGTTGGCCATCGGTGATCTGCACCGGCGATCCGACCGGCCTGCCGTCAGCGGTCAACCGGATCCATATGGCATTGCCGGTTTTGCCGCCATTCCAGGCTGCAGCGAGTTGTTGACCGACGTTCGCGAGGCTCAGCTCATAGGCGTATTGCCCGGGCAGGCTCAGCGACACGGCCGGGGGGCGCCCGCACCCCGGAGGGACCACGGCAAGGCAAATGCAAAGCAGCCACCTGGGGCTGGTTATCATTGTCCGATTCTAGAGGCGATTCAAACAGGCTGCGCCCGAGGATTGACCGCGGTACCCTGACGCCTTAGCTTTGCGCGCCGGCACCCGCCGGGGCACGCGCAACAGAGGGAGCGACAGGACAATGTTTAATCCACGCGTGGGCACGCTTGTGTTCATGATTCTGGCTGCTGCCGCCACGCGCCTGCTGCCGCATCCCCCGAATTTCACTGCCATGACTGCGCTGGCGCTTTTCGGCGGTTCGTATTTTTCCGACCGTCGTCTGGCTTTCGTCGTGCCGATGCTGGTGCTGCTGCTAAGTGACATCGCGCTGGGCCTGTACTGGTCCTGGTCGTTCATGGCCATCCAGCCACATATGTGGGTGCAGTACGCAGCCTTCCTGTTGATCGTCGGCATGGGCACTGTGTTGCTCAGGCAGCGCAGCTTCTCGCGCGTCGCAATTGTCACGCTCGCGGCCTCCTGCGTCTTCTTTGCACTTACCAATTTCGCAGAGTGGATGTTCCAGCCCTGGTATCCAAAGAC
>JBDSGY010000273.1:0-6932 GCA_039918755.1 Steroidobacteraceae bacterium | reverse complement strand
GCGTGCCGGAACTGACCTTCACGGGGATATTGCTGAAGCGCGCCATGATCTTCGCGCGCCCTGTGCCGGCTTCTCGGTCGGCAAGTCCCAGATCTTCCTTGCCGCCGACATCCCCGCGGAATACCTGCTTGCCGTCGATGAAGATCACCAGCGTCTGCCGGTATAGCGACGCGTTGGTATATAGACCGCCGGTCAGGTCATCGAGCACGCTGAGGCGGTATTCGCCGTCAGCCGGAAAGAAATGCTCGAACCGGAACCCGCCGCGACTGCCCAGCGGCATGCCGGTGGGTTCCCCGTTCGGCAGATGCAGCGTCTTGCCCAGCTTGGGTTTGCTGCTGCCCACCGCGCGCGTGGAGATGAAGCGGGCCGCGCCGATGTACTGGTCGAGGAACGAGGGCGAAACCGTCAGCGCCGCGGCGATGTTGTCGAAACCATCCATCTCGATTTCCGGCGGCAACAGGTCGTCCACCTTGATCTCGACGCCGAGCAGCGAGCGCACGGCATTGGCGTATTCGGTGCGATTCAGGCGCTGCGCAGTGACATGTTCGGACCGGGGTGTCTCGGTGCGCGCATCGAGGCTGGTTTCGAGCCAGCCGATCATCGAATCCTTCTCGGCCTGCGTGGGCTGCTTGTTGCCCGGCGGGGGCATGAGGTTGCCACGCAGCTTGCGGACCGTGTGCTCCCAAAGCTTGATGTCTTGCGGCACATCGGCCGGCGTCAGCGTGTCGAAGGCGATGCCACCCGCCCAGTCGGTGGAGTTGTGACAATCGCTGCAATAGGTTTCCAGCAGATTCCAGCGCGTGGCGGCTGCCGCCGGTGGGGCGGTCTGGGCAAACGCCGGGGCCGCCGCGCCAAGCGCGATCAACAGGAACAGAGGCTTCATGGCGTTTCGCATATCCATTCGATTGCGGTTCGGCGCTCGAGTTTCATGGCCGGGGCACATCGATGCTGAGTGCGGGCCACCCGGCAGGGCCTTACGGGCTATAATTGCAGTGTGCTTCCGAATCATCAGACCGAGACCCCCACCGTGAGCAAGAACGATTCCCAGTTTTTCAATCAATTCAGCGTCGTCCTCGGACTCCTGATCGCCTTCGCAATCCTCGTGTTTGCGCTGGCCCGCTATGTCGGCAAGCACGAGCAGAATGCCCAAGTCCTGGAAGACCCCATGCTCCAACAGAGCGTCGCAGGCCGCGTCGGGGTTCCCGCGCGGATTGCCGTAGCCGGTCAGGATAACAGCGCCATGGCGATCGCGCCGGTCTCCACGGCCACCGCCACGGCCGTGCTCGCGAGCTTCAAGACTGGCACCGAGGTGTTCGAGGGTGCCTGCAAGGCCTGTCATGGCCTGGGCATCGCCGGCGCGCCCAAAGCTGGCGACCACACCGTCTGGGCCCCGCGCATAGCCAAGGGCAAGGCTACGCTATACGAACACGCGCTGAAGGGCTTCAACGGCACCGCCGGCGTCATGCCGCCAAAGGGCGGCCGCACTGACATCAACGACGACCTGATCAAGGCCGCCGTCGATCACATGGTGGCCCTGTAGTCCGAGGCGGTCAGTCGTCCCAGCGCATCCCCAGCGCCTCGGCCACGTCTTCAACCTTCACCGCATGCCGATCGTCCAGGTCGGCAATGCTGCGTGCCACGCGCAGGATGCGGTGCTGGCTGCGCGCCGAGTAGCCCCGGCTGGCCACGGCCCGCCGCAGCAGGGCCATGCCTTCGGTTCCCGCGCTGCAGTGGCGTAGCGTGCCGTCCGGATCGAGCCTCGAATTGACCATGCCCTGCCGCGCCAGCTGACGTTCGCGCGCCGCGCAGACCGCGCGCTGTGCCCGCGCTGTGGTGAGCGCATCCGGGGTGTCTGCAATGGTCCCGGTCAGGTGGCTCGCATCCACTGGCGGCAGCTGCAATTGCAGGTCGATGCGGTCGAGCAGCGGACCGGAAATACGCGCGCGGTAACGCGTGATCTGCGCCGGCTGGCAGCGGCACCGCGGGTGGACCATGCCGGCACGACCACACGGGCAGGGATTCATTGCTGCCACCAGCTGGAATGCGGCGGGATATTCGGCGCGCTGGTTGGCACGCACCACGCTCACCCGGCCTGATTCCAGCGGCTCGCGCAGCGCCTCGAGCACGCGCCGGTCAAACTCGGGCAGCTCGTCGAGAAACAGCACGCCGTGGTGGGCCAGGCTCACCTCTCCAGGCCGCACGGCCACGCCGCCACCCACGATCGCATGCGCCGACGCCGTGTGGTGTGGGGCGCGAAATGGCCGCCGCGTGGCACCCGGTGGCGCGGGCGCTTCAAGAGCGTGCGTCCCGCCCGGCGCGCATTGCGCAACCGCGGCGATGGCCGCAACCTCGAGCGCTTCTTCGCGCGACAACGGCGGCAGCAGCGCGGGCAGCCGCTGCGCAAGCATGCTCTTTCCCGAACCCGGCGGACCCTGCATCAGCAGGCTGTGCGCCCCCGCGGCGGCGATCAGCAGCGCCCGCTTGGCCTGCCATTGCCCCCGCACATCTGCCAGTTCAGGCATCGCGCCATGCATCTGCCCCGCGGCTGCAGACGGCGGCCGCACCAGCACGGCGGCACCGGTGGCGATGTCGCGCAGGTCGCGCAGGGCGCGCACCTCGGCAACGGTCGCTGCCGCAAGGTGGCTGCCATTGGCTTCGGGAACGTACAGCGCGTGGCCCGCAGCGCCTGCGTGCATCGCGGCCAGCAGCAGCCCCGGCACGGCTTTCAGCTCGCCGGTGAGCCCGAGCTCCCCGTAGAACTCCGTGCGCTCCAGGTCGCAGTGCGGCTGCGCCTGCCCCGATGCGAGCAGTATCCCCAGCGCGATCGGCAGGTCGAAGCGCCCGCCCTCCTTCGGCAGGTCGGCCGGTGCGAGATTGACGGTGATGCGGCCCGCGGGAAATTCGTAGCCGCAATGGGCGAGCGCGGCGCGCACCCGTTCCTTGCTCTCGCGCACGACTGGCGCGGCAAGGCCAACGATGGTGAAGCTGGGCAACCCGCTGCCCAGATGCACCTCCACCCGCACCAGCGGCGCCGCCATGCCGACGTGGGCGCGACTCAATACCTGTGCGAATCCCATCCGGCATGGTGGACCGGCAGGGCCCGGTCAACCACGCGCCTAATTGCCGCCTATGCGCCCTTTTGCTTCCAGTGCCGTCACGCGGGCCTCAAGCGCATCGATCAGTGCCCGGCTGCGTGCCAGCACCTGCGACTGTGCGTCGAACTCGTCCCGCGACACCAGATCCAGTTTCCGCGCCCCGTCGCGCAGCACGCGTCCGGCGTGCGCCTCGATATCCGACCGCACCGCGTGCAGCGAGGCCGGCAGGTCCTCGGTCAGGCGTCTTACCAGGCCTTCAATGTCGAATTTTTCCTTCATTACCCTTCCCCGGATTCAGCGATTGAGGTGGACGCCCCATCTCGCACCATCGTGGTGCACCAAGTTCGTGCAACTGCCCACAACCGTGCGCCAAAGTGACGTGGTGCGCTCATTGGGGGCGTCAGCCGCACGCCCGACCGTGGCACGGATTCTGCACTACTCGACTGGGCGCCGAACCACATGGGTTCACGCGTTCCGCAAGACGAAGCAATGGAAATCAACAAGGCTCGCCACGTTGCGACATGCACATCATGAAGATCATCACCGCGATAGTCCGGCCATTCAAGCTGGACGAATTGCGGCACGCAATCGCCCAGCTTGGGGTGCAGGGCGTGACGGTGACCGAAGTGTATGAAGCAGAGTACGGGCCGCGTGCGAAGGTCGAGATCGCGGTAGACGATTCCATCGTCGAACCGGTGCTCGAAGCCATTGCCAACATCTCGCGGACGGGCCGTACAGGCGACGGGAAAATACTTGTTGGCACTTTGGAACAGGCAATTCGGATCCGCACCGGCGAGACCGGAACAGCGGCAACTTAAAGAACAGCTGGGAGTCGCATATGCGCATTGATCTCGCCTCTATCACCTCTTCGCGTTGGGCGAAAGGAACACTAATCGCCTCGCTGGCACTGCTGCCGGCACTGGCGTTTGGTGCGGACGAACCCGCACCCACGCCCGACAAGGGCGATACCGCATGGATGATGGTGAGCACGCTGCTCGTCATCATGATGGCGGTTCCCGGCCTCGCGTTGTTCTACGGCGGCATGGTCCGCGCGAAGAACGTATTGTCGGTTTTCATGCAGGTGTTCGTGGTGTTCTCGCTGCTGACCGTGCTGTGGGTCATCTACGGTTACAGCCTCGCCTTCAATGGTCCTGGTGAATGGGTCGGCGACTTCAGCCGTCTGTTCCTGTCGGGAATAACCGCTGACTCCAACGCCGCCACCTTCACCAAGGGTGTGGTGATTCCGGAGTACGTGTTCGTCGTGTTCCAGGCCACCTTCGCGGCCATAACCACGACGCTGGCAGTCGGCGCCTTTGCCGAACGCACCAAGTTCACCGCCGTCATCATCTTCTCGGTGCTCTGGTTCACCTTCTCCTACCTGCCCATCGCGCGCATGGTCTGGTTCACCGAGGGCTACCTGTTCAAGCTGGGCGCACTCGACTACGCCGGCGGCACGGTGGTGCATATCAATGCGGGCATCGCGGGCCTGGTGGGCGCACTGATCGTCGGCAAGCGCACGGGCTACGGCACCGTGGCGATGCCGCCGCACAACGTGCCATACATCATGATCGGCGCCGCCCTGCTGTGGGTTGGCTGGTTCGGTTTCAACGTTGGTTCGGGTCTGGAAGCCAACAACTTTGCCGGGCTGGTGTTCCTGAACACCTTCGTCTGCACGGCCATGGCTGCGGTCACCTGGACCGTCGGTGAGTGGATCTTCCGCGGCAAGCCAACCATGCTCGGTGCAGCATCGGGCGCGGTTGCCGGCCTCGTCGCCATCACTCCGGCCTGCGGTGTGGTGAGCCCGAGCGGCGCCATCATCCTCGGCATCGTGGTCGCGCTGATCTGCCTCTGGGCGGTCAACGGCCTCAAGAAGGCGCTCAAGTACGACGACTCGCTCGACGTGTTCGGCGTGCACTGCGTCGGCGGCATCGTCGGCGCCCTCTCCTGCGCCATCCTGGGCCACAAGTCCCTGGGCGGCGTTGGCGCCTTCGAGAGCATCGGCACGCAGTTCGGCATCCAGGCACAGGCCGTGATCATCACGCTGGTCTGGTCCGGCCTTGTGTCGGCGATCGCCTTCTACCTCATCAAGTTCACGATCGGCCTGCGTCCGACCGAGGAAATCGAGCGCGAAGGTCTGGATCTCGCCGAGCATGGCGAGCGTGCATACGACTGAGGCTCTGCAACGCCTGATGGCGTGAGAACCGAAGCCCCGGCATCCCAAGGTTGCCGGGGCTTTTTCTTTTGTGGAGACTGTCGCAGCGATTACCAAACCGGGACTGCCCGCTGCCGCGACTGTGACCTGGATCACAAGCGCGTTGCGCTGCGGCAGGTGATACTTTCCGCGGAGAACACCATGCGCAAGATTTTCGCCATCGCCATCGCCCTGCTTGGGTCCACCTCGTTCGCCGCCGGCGAGGTCTACCGCTGGAAGGACGCCACTGGCATCTGGCATTACTCGGATCAGCCGCAGCCCGGCGCAGAACTGGTGCGCGGCACGCGCCTGAATGTCCCGTCGCCGGCCAGCGCGGCCGCGCCGGCGCCCAGCCAGGCTTCCTCCTCGCCGATCGCCACCAACACCCCGCTGCCCGTCAGTCCCGAAGTCGCGCAGGAGGTGCGCAAGGAAGCTGCCGACGCCAAGACCGAGCAATGCGAAAAAGCCAAGGCGGCCTACGACCGTTCCGTGCAGGCACGGCGCATGTTCAAGACCGACGCTGCCGGCAACCAGGTGTTCTTCACCGAAGCCGAGATGGACGCCGCGCGACTCCAGGCGCGCAGCAACCGCGATCTGGCCTGCGGGGCCTGATCCCGCTTCGCCGGACCGGCGAATGACTTCCAGCCCTGAACCCAGCGCCCATCGACTGCTGCTGCCGCATTTCTGCGCACAGCGCGCGGTGCTGGCCGTGCTGCTGATCGTCACCCTCACTGCGCTGGTGCTGGCCCTTTCCGGCGCCGGCTTTGGGCCCGCCTTCTGGCCTGAACTGGCGCGCAATGTGCTGTTCCTGGTGTGGACCGGCATTGCAGGCGCGACGCTGCTCTGCGCGGCGCGTGAAGTCATCGCGCGGCAGACAGCCACGCTCGGTGCATTGATGGTCATGGGCATCATCGTTGCCCTGGTGGCGGCAATCTCGGAGATCGTGTTCCGGGTATTGTCGAGCGCCACGCTGAACCCCGACGCCATGCTGGGCAACGCGCCGGCAGAGCACTGGCTGTTCCTGGCGCGCAACGTGCTCATCGGGCTGATCGTCAGCGGCCTGGCATTGCGCTATTTCTACGTGGCGCAGCAGTGGCGCGTGAACATCGAGAGCCATGCGCGTTCGCGCATCAATGCGCTGCAGGCGCGCATCCGCCCCCATTTCCTCTATAACAGCATGAACACCATCGCGTCGCTGACACGGAGCAATCCGGCGCTGGCCGAAGAAGCCGTGCAGGACCTGGCGGACCTGTTCCGCGCCAATCTCAGCGAGAAGCGCAGCATGATCACGCTGAAGGAAGAACTTGAATCGGCGCGCATCTACCAGCGCATCGAACAGCTGCGCATGGGCGACCGGCTGCGGGTGCGCTGGAATGTGAACGACCTGCCGATGCGCGCGCTGGTGCCGGCGCTCACCGTGCAGCCGCTGCTCGAGAACGCCATCGGCCATGGCGTGGAGCATCTGGATGGTGGCGGCGAAGTCATCGTCGAGGGCAGCAGCGTCGACGGCACCGTGTGCCTGCGCGTGCGCAATCCCATGCCGCTGGACAATCCGCAGGCGAAAGCCGGCCACGGCATCGCGCTGGACAACATCCGCGAGCGGCTGCTGCTGCTGTACGGGACGCGCGCGGAGGTCACCGCCGGCC